>NZ_JBEPAA010000046.1:0-66582 GCF_040298365.1 Kitasatospora sp. NPDC001603 | reverse complement strand
CGGTGAGGTGGGTGAGTTGATCGTCCGCTGGCGGGACCGGATCCAGGTGGCGGCGCTGAACGGCCCGGCGGGGACGGTGGTGGCCGGTGAACCGGAGGCGCTGGACGAGCTTGTGACGCAGTGCCAGGAGCACGGGGTGCGGGCCCGGCGGATTCCGGTGGACTACGCCTCGCACACCTCGCAGGTGGAGCGGTTGCGCGAGGAACTGCTGGCGGTGCTCGCGCCGGTCGAGCCGGGCCCGGCCGAGGTGCCGTTCTACTCCTCGACGACCGGGAAGACGATGGAGGGGCGGGAGCTGGACGCCGCCTACTGGTACGCCAATCTGCGGCAGCCGGTGGAGTTCGAGGCCGCTACCCGGGCGCTGCTCGACGACGGCCACCGGGTCTTCGTCGAGGTCAGCCCCCACCCGGTGCTGACCACCAGCATCCAGGACACCGTCGAGAGCACGGCGGGTACGGCCACCGTGACGGGCACGCTGCGCCGCGACGAGGGTGGGCCGGAGCGCTTGCTGGCCTCGGTGGCCGGGCTCTGGGCCGCCGGTGTGCCGGTCGACTGGAGCGCCGCCACCGCCGGTGGCCGCCCGGTCGAGCTGCCCACCTACCCCTTCCAGCGCCGCCGCTACTGGGTGCAAGCGGCGGCGGACGAGCAGGGCGGTTCGGCCGCCGGCCTCGGGCTGGGCGACGCCGGCCATCCGCTGCTCGGCGCCGTGGTCGCCCCGGCGGGCGGTGACGGCCTGCTGCTCACCGGCCGGCTGTCGCGGCGCGGCTACCCGTGGCTCGCCGACCACGCCGTGCGGGAGACGGTGCTGCTGCCGGGGACGGCCTTCGTCGAGCTGGCCGTCCGGGCCGGTGACGAGGCCGGCTGCCCGGTCGTCGAGGACCTGGTCATCGAGGCGCCGCTGGCGCTGCCCGAGCGGGCGGCGGTCGGCATCCAGGTCGCGGTCGGGGACGCCGACGACACCGGACGGCGCACGGTGACCGTCCACGCCCGCCCGGGCGAGGGGCGGCCGTGGACCAGGCACGCCTCCGGGACCCTCGCCCCGGCCGACCCCGTGGAGGAGCCGGCCGACCTGGCCGTCTGGCCCCCCGCCGGTGCGGTCGCGGTGGACACCGCGGGCTTCTACGAGGGCCTCGACGAGGCCGGGTACCGCTACGGACCGGCGTTCCGCGGCCTGCGGACCCTCTGGCGGCGCGGTCCGGAGCTCTTCGCCGAGGTCGGCCTCCCGGAGTCCGAGCGCGCCGGGGCCGGGCGCTACGGACTGCACCCCGCCCTGCTGGACAGCGCCCTGCACGCCTGGGCGCTCCAGGGCGTCGGCGGCGCCGCCCGGCTCCCCTTCTCGTGGAGCGGGTTCCGCCTGCACGCCTCGGGCGCCACGGCGCTGCGGGTCCGGCTGGTGCCGACCGGTGAGGACAGCGTGTCGCTGCTGGTCGCCGACGAGGACGGCCGTCCGGTGGCATCGGCGGCCTCGCTGCTGGTCCGGGAGATCCCGGGCGGCGCGCTCGGGCAGCGCGAGGCGGTGGCCCCCGACGCGCTCTTCGACGTCGTCTGGCAGCCGCTGCCGCTCCCGGCCGGACCGGTCGCTCGGACGGCGCGGATCATGGTCACCGCGGCGGGCGACGCCGACCCGGCCCGGGCCGTCCGGGACGCCGTCCGGCACGCACTGACGGAGGTCCGGGCCAGGCTGGCCGAAACCCCCGCCGACGCGGGCCCGCTGGCCGTGGTGACCCGCGGTGCGGTGGCCGCCCGGGCGACGGACGGCGCGCCGGACCCGGTGGGCGCCGCCGTGCTGGGGCTGCTCCGCTCCGCCCAGGCCGAGCACCCCGGCCGGTTCGTCCTCGTCGACCTCGACGACGATCCGGCCGCCCCCGGGCTGCTGGACGCCGCCGTCGCCACCGGCGAGCCCCTACTCGCGGTCCGCGACGGCGTACTGCACGCCCCCCGGCTGGCCCGGGCGGTGGCGGCCCGGGGTGAACTGGCACTGCCCGACACGTCTGCGCTGCCCGACACGCCTGAGCTGCCCGCCACGCCTGAGCGGCCCGACACGCCCGCCTGGCACCTGACCGCCGACGCGTCGGGCACCCTGGAGGGCCTGGCGTTCGCCCCGCACCCCGAGGCGCTCGCGCCGCTGGCCGCCGGCGAGCTGCGGGTCGCCGTCCGTGCGGCCGGACTGAACTTCCGCGACACCCTGGTCGCGCTGGGGATGTACCCGGACCCGGCGGCGTACCTCGGCGGCGAGGGCGCCGGGGTGGTGCTGGAGACCGGCCCGGGGGTGACCGCCTTCGCCCCCGGGGACCGCGTCCTCGGCATGCTGCCCCGGTCCTTCGGACCGGTCGCGGTGGCCGATGCCCGGCTGGTGGCCCGGATTCCCGAGGGCTGGTCGTTCGCCGAGGCGGCGGCCATGCCGGTCGCCTTCCTGACGGCCTACTACGCCCTGTACGACCTGGCCGGCCTGCGCCCCGGCGAGTCGGTGCTGATCCACGCCGCCGCCGGCGGGGTCGGAACGGCCGCCGTGCAACTGGCCCGGCACCGGGGCGCCGAGGTCTACGGCACGGCCGGCCGGGGCAAGTGGCCGGCGCTGCGCTCGCTCGGCCTCGACGACGACCGCATCGCCGACTCGCGGACCACCGGCTTCGAGCAGGCGTTCCTGGCGGCCAGCGGCGGGCGCGGGATGGACGTCGTCCTGGACTGCCTCGCGGGGGAGTTCGTCGACGCCTCGCTGCGCCTGCTGCCCCGCGGCGGAAGGTTCGTCGAGCTGGGCAAGACCGACGTCCGCGCCGCCGGCGAGGTGGCCGCCGCGCACCCGGGCGTGACCTACCGGGCGTTCGACCTGGTGGCGGCCGCCGGACCGGACCGGATCCAGCAGATGCTGGCCGAACTGGTGGACCTCTTCGAGCAGGGCGTGCTGTCGCCGCTGCCGACGACCTGCTGGGACGTCCGGCGGGCACCCGAGGCCTTCCGGCAGCTGAGCCAGGCCAAGCTGGTCGGCAAGGTCGTGCTGACCGTCCCCCGGCAGCTGGGCCCCGAGGGCACGGTGCTGGTCACCGGTGGTACCGGCACGCTGGGGTCGCTGCTGGCCCGGCACCTGGTGACGGCGTACGGGGTGCGGCATCTGCTGCTGGTGAGCCGTGGTGGCCCGGCGGCCGAGGGTGCCGGCGAACTGGAGGCCTCGCTGCGCGAACTGGGCGCCGAGGTGACCATCGCGGCCTGCGACACCGCCGACCGCGACGCGCTGCGGGAGCTGCTCGCCGGGGTCCGACCGCCACTGAGCGGCGTCGTGCACACCGCGGGCGTGCTCGACGACGGCGTGGTGGAGTCCCTGACCGCCGAGCAGCTGGACGCGGTGCTGCGGCCCAAGGCCGACGCGGCACTCGCGCTGCACGAGCTCACCGCCGGTGAGGACCTCGCCGCCTTCGTCCTCTACTCCTCGGCCGCCGGTGTCTTCGGCAGCCCGGGGCAGGCCAACTACGCGGCGGCCAACGCCTTCCTGGACGCGCTCGCCGCCCGGCGGCGGGAGGCCGGCCGGCCGGCGCTCTCGCTCGCCTGGGGGCTCTGGGAGCCCCACAGCGGGATGACCGGACACCTCGGCGCGAGTGACCACGGCCGGCTGGCCAGGAGCGGCGCCCTCGGGATGACCCCGGAGCAGGGCCTCGCCCTGTTCGACGCCGCGGTCCGGCTGGACCGGTCGACGCTGGTGGCCGCGCCGCTCGACCTGGCCGGCCTGCGCGAGCGCGGCGGGGACGTCCCCCCGCTGCTGCGCGAGCTGGTCGCCCCGGCGCGCCGGACGGCCGGCAGCGGCCGGCCGGAGGACGGTTCGCTCGTCCTGCGGCTGACCAGGCTGCCCGCGGCCGAACGCACCCGCGTCCTGCTGCGGGCGGTCCGGGGCCACGCCGCCACCGTGCTCGGCCACGACGGGCCGGACCTGGTGGGGGCGGACCGCCCCTTCAAGGACCTCGGCTTCGACTCGCTGACCGCCGTCGAGCTGCGCAACCGGCTGAACACGGCCACCGGGCTGCGGCTGCCCGCCACCGTGGTCTTCGAGAGCCCGAGCGCGCGCGAACTCGCCGAGCGGCTGCGGCGGGAGCTCTTCCCCGACGGGGAGGCACCCGGGGCCGTCGCCGCCGCGGTGCCCGGTACCGGCGCCGACGAGGACGGGATCCGCCGGACCCTCGCCGCGCTGCCGCTCGACCGGCTGCGGGAACTGGGCCTGCTCGACGTGCTGTTGGGCCTCGCCGAGGAGGCCCCGGCCCCCGCGGCGGACGCCGGGCCGTCCCCCGAGCCGTCCGCTGTGTCGGCGTCCGACCCGGCGTCCGACCCGACGTCCGACCCGGCGTCCGACCCGGCGCCCGTCGCGGAGGACGAGCTCGACCGGCTCGACGGCATGGACGCCGAAGACCTGATCGCCCGCGCGTTCGGCAGCGCGACATGACGCCGCGCCCCGACCACCCGGCCGGTCCGCCCGCCCGGGCCCCGCACGCCGACCGACCCGGAACCGCCAGTGGAGGAAAGATGGCTGAGACCCAGGACCGCCTCGTCGAAGCCCTGCGGCTCTCGCTGAAGGAGAACGAGCTGCTGCGCCGGCGGAACGCCGAACTCGCCGACCCCGCGCCCGAACCGATCGCGATCGTGGGCATGGCCTGCCGCCTCCCGGGCGGGGTGCGCACCCCGCAGGACCTCTGGACGCTGCTGACCGACGGCGCGGACGTGATCGCCGACCTGCCCCGGGACCGCGGCTGGGACATCGACGGCCGGTACGACCCCGACCCGGACGTGCCCGGCACGTTCTACGTCCGGCAGGGCGGCTTCCTGACGGACGTCGCGGAGTTCGACGCGGAGTTCTTCGGCATCTCGCCGCGCGAGGCGCTCGGGATGGACCCCCAGCAGCGGCTGCTGCTGGAGACCTCCTGGGAGGCCGTCGAGGCGGCGGGCATCGACCCGCACTCCCTGCGCGGCAGCCGGACCGGCGTCTTCGCGGGCCTCGGCTACCACGACTACGGCACCCGGTTGGGCCGGGTGCCGGACGGGCTGGAGGGCTACCTGGGCAACGGCCGCTCGGGCAGCGTCGCCTCCGGCCGGGTCTCCTACACGCTCGGGCTGGAGGGGCCGGCCGTCACGGTGGACACGGCCTGCTCGTCCTCGCTGGTCGCGCTGCACCTCGCGGCCCGCTCGCTGCGCCAGGGCGAGTGCGACCTCGCGCTGGCCGGCGGGGTGACGGTGATGTCCACCCTGGACGGCATCCTGGAGCTGTCCCGCCAGCGGGCGCTGGCCCGGGACGGCCGCTCCAAGGCGTTCGGCGCCGGCGCCGACGGCATGAGCACGGCCGAGGGGGTCGGCCTGCTGCTGGTGGAGCGGCTCTCCGACGCCCGCCGCCTCGGCCACCCGGTGCTCGCGGTGCTCCGGGGCAGCGCGATCAACCAGGACGGCAGGTCGAACGGCCTGACCGCGCCGAACGGCGCCGCGCAGCGACGGGTGATCCGGCAGGCCCTCGCCGAGGCGCGGCTGACGCCGGACCAGGTCGACCTGCTGGAGGCGCACGGCACCGGCACCGCGCTGGGCGACCCGATCGAGGCCGTCGAGCTGCTGGCCACCTACGGCCAGGGCCGGCCGCCGGAGCACCCGGCCTGGCTGGGCTCGGTGAAGTCGAACCTCGGCCACACCCAGTTCGCCGCCGGTGTCACCGGGGTCATCAAGGCCGTCCTCGCGATGCGGCACGGGGTGCTGCCGAAGACGCTGCACGTGGCGGAGCCGACGGGGCAGGTGGACTGGTCGTCGGGTGCGGTGGAGCTGTTGACGCGGGCGCGGCCGTGGCCGGAGACGGGGCGGCCGAGGCGTTCGGCGGTGTCCTCGTTCGGGATCAGCGGGACCAACGCGCATGTGGTGCTGGAGCAGGCGCCGCCGGACCTGCCGGAGTCGGCGGAGGCGAGCGGGGACGGTGTGGTGCCGTGGTTGCTGTCGGGTGGTGACGAGGGTGCCCTGCGGGCTCAGGCCGGCCGGCTGGCGGCGCATCTGCGGGAGCGGCCGGAGCTGGGCGTGCGGGACGTCGGCCACGCGCTGGCGGTCACCCGGGCGGCGCTGCCGGAGCGGGCCGCGGTCCTGGGCGCGGACCGGGCGGCGCTGCTGCGCGGCCTGGACGCGCTGGCCGAGGGCCGGCCCGCCGCCGCGGTGGTCCGGTCCGCCGTCACCGAGCACGACGGCACCGTCTTCGTCTTCCCCGGCCAGGGCTCGCAGTGGGTCGGGATGGGCGTCGAGCTGCTGGCGGAGTCGGAGGTCTTCCGGGCCCGGATGGCGGAGTGCGCCGAGGCGCTGAAGCCCTTCGTCGACTGGGACCTCCTGGACGTGCTGCGGGGCGCGCCCGGCGCGCCGTCGCTGGACCGGATCGACGTCGTCCAGCCCGTGCTGTTCTCCGTCCTGGTGTCGCTGGCGGCGGTCTGGCGCTCCTACGGGGTGGAACCCTCGGCCGTGGTGGGGCACTCCCAGGGCGAGGTGGCGGCCGCCTGCGTGGCCGGCGTGCTGACGCTCCCGGACGCCGCCCGGCTGGCCGCGCTGCGCAGCCGGGCCCTGGCCCGACTGGCCGGACTCGGTGGGCTGGCCCCGGTGTTCCTGCCGGTGGAGCAGGTGCGCGAGCGCCTGCGGGCCTGGGAGGGCCGGCTCTCGGTGGCGGCCGTGAACGGGCCGGGCACCGTGGTGGTGTCGGGGGACCTCGACGCGCTGGGCGCCTTCGTGAAGGACTGCGAGGCGGACGGCGTCCGGGTCCGCCGGGTCCAGGCGGGCGTCGCCTCACACGGGCCGCAGATCGATCTGGTCCGGGACGAGCTGGCCGGGGTACTGGCGCCGGTCGTGCCGGGCCCGGCCGCGATCCCGTTCTACTCCTCGGTCACCGGGCGGCTGATGGAGGGGCGGGAGCTGGACGCCGCCTACTGGTACGCCAATCTGCGCCAGCCGGTGGAGTTCGAGGCCGCCACCCGGGCGCTGCTCGACGACGACCACCGGGTCTTCGTCGAGGTCAGCCCCCACCCGGTGCTGGCGGCCGGCATCCAGGACACCGTCGAGAGCGCGGAGGCCACGGCCACCGTGACGGGCACGCTGCGCCGCGACGAGGGCGGGCCGGAGCGCTTGCTGGCGTCGGTGGCCGGGCTCTGGGCCGCCGGTGTGCCGGTCGACTGGAGCGCCGCCACCGCCGGCGGCCGCCCGGTCGAGCTGCCCACCTACGCCTTCCAGCGCCGCCGCTACTGGCTCGACGCCGAGCCGGAGGAGGAGCCGGAGCCGGGCGGCCGGCCGCTCGCGGACCAGCCGTTCTGGGCGGCCGTCGAGCAGGGCGACATCGAGGCCCTGGCCCGCGCGCTGGGCGCCGGACCGGACGGCGGGGCGGCCGTCGACGCCCTGGCGCCCGCCCTGCCGCTGCTCGCCGCCTGGCGGCAGCGGCAGCGGACGCTGTCCGTGGTGGACGGCTGGCGCTACGTCATCGACTGGCAGCCGCTCCGCGAGCCGTCCGGGCCGGCCCTGTCCGGCACCTGGCTGGTGGTGGTCCCGGCCGGTGACACCGGTGACCCGTGGGCCGCCGCGGCCGAACGCGCCCTCGCCGAGCACGGCGCCCGGGTGCTGCGGATCGCGCTCGACCCGGCCGCGGACCGCGCCCGGCTGGCCGACCGGCTGCGCGAACTCGCCGGCGGGCCGGAGCCCCTGGCGGGCGTGCTGTCGCTGCTGGCGCCGGCCGGGCAGCCGCACCCCGAGCACCCCGCGCTGTCGGTGGGCCTGGTGCTCACGCTGACCCTGGTGCAGGCGCTCGGTGACGCCGGTGTCGCGGCCCCGCTCTGGTGCGCGACGCGCGGCGCGGTCACGGTCGGCGCCGCCGACCCGCTCGACAGCCCCGGCCAGGCCGCCCTCTGGGGCCTGGGCCGGACGGTCGCCCTGGAGCACCCCGACCGCTGGGGCGGCCTGGTCGACCTGCCCGGGCCGCCGGACGACCGGGCGCGCGCCCGGCTGTGCGGCGTGCTCGCGGGCATCGCCGACGAGGACCAGGTGGCCGTCCGGGCCGACGGCCTGTACGCGCGCCGGCTGGTCCGCGCGTCGTCCCCGGCCCCCGGGGCGGAGGTCGCAGCGGGGGCCGGGGCCGGGGCCGAGCCGGGGACGGCGGCCGAACCGGCCGGCTGGCGGCCGCGCGGCACCGTCCTGCTCACCGGCGCCACCGGGGCGGTCGGCCCCTACCTCGCCCGCTGGCTGGCCCGCAGCGGGGCCGAGCACCTGGTGCTCACCAGCCGCTCCGCCGCCGGCGGTCCGGCCACCGACGCGCTGCGGGCCGAACTCGCCGCCACCGGTACCAGGCTGACGGTCACCGCGTGCGACGTCGCGGACCGGTCGGCGCTCGCCGCGCTGGTGGCCCGGCTGGCGGCGGACGGCACGCCGGTGCGGGCCGTCGTGCACGCGGCCGCCTTCATCCGGCTGAGTTCGCTCGACGCCACCACCCCGGCGGAGTTCGCCGAGGTGGTCGCGGCCAAGGCGGACGGCGCCCGCCACCTCGACGAGATCTTCGACCGGGACGACCTGGACGCCTTCGTGCTCTTCTCGTCCGTCGCCGGGGTCTGGGGCAGCGGCGACCACGGCGCCTACGCGGTGGCCAACGCCTACCTGGACGCCCTCGCGCAGCAGCGCCGGGCCCGCGGGCTGCGGGCGACCTCGGTCGCCTGGGGGCTGTGGAACACCCCGGACCGCTGGGGCCCCGAGGGCCCGTCGAAGGAGGCCGAGCGCCGGCTGTTCCGGCAGGGGCTGCCGCTGATGGACCCCGAACCGGCCGTCGCCGCCCTCCAGCAGGTGCTGGACCGCGACGAGACCTTCGTCGCCCTGGTCGACGTGGCCTGGGACCGCTTCGTGCCGACCTTCGCCTCGGCCCGGCCGCGGCCGCTCCTGGACGCCATCCCCGAAGCCCGCCGGGGCCGCCGGAGCGAGCAGCCGGAGCCCGGGCACGCGGCGGACGCCCTCGCCCGGTGGCGCGACCGCCTGGCGGGCCGCCCGGCGGCGGAGGCCGACCGGGAGCTGCTGGAACTGGTCGCCGGGACGGTGGCGGCGGTGCTCGGCCACGACTCGCCCGAGGCGATCGCGACCGGGCGGCCCTTCCGCGAACTCGGCTTCGAGTCGCTGGCCTCGGTCGACCTGCGCAACCGGCTGAACGCCGCGACCGGCCTGCGGCTGCCGACCACCGTGGTCTTCGACCACCCGACGGTCCGGGCGCTCGCCGACCGGCTGCGGACCGAGATCCTGGGGGAGTCGCCCCGGGTGGCCGAGCACCCGGCGCCCGCCGGTGCCGCGGCCGGGGACGACCCCGTCGCGATCGTGGCGATGAGCTGCCGGCTGCCGGGCGGCGTCCGGACGCCCGAGGACCTCTGGCAGCTGCTCGACGCCGGTACGGACGCCGTCTCCGGGCTGCCCACCGAGCGCGGCTGGGACCTCGCGGGCCTCTACCACCCGCAGCCCGGACGCCCCGACACCACCTGCACGCGGGAGGGCGGATTCCTGCACGACGCCGCCGAGTTCGACCCCGGGTTCTTCGACATCGGCCCGAGCGAGGCGCTGGCGATGGACCCGCAGCAGCGGCTGCTGCTGGAGGCCTCCTGGGAGGCCGTCGAGCGGGCCGGCATCGACCCGCACGCCCTGCGCGGCAGCCGAACCGGCGTCTACATCGGCTCGCGCTACCAGGGCTACGGCGCCCGGGCCGAGGTCACCGACGAGCTGTCGGCGCACCTCGGTCTCGGCGACGTGATCAGCATCCTCTCCGGCCGGGTCTCCTACACCCTCGGCCTGGAGGGCCCGGCGGTCACCGTCGACACGGCGTGCTCGTCCTCGATGGTGGCCCTGCACCTGGCCGCCCAGGCGCTGCGCCAGGGCGACTGCTCGCTCGCCCTGGCGGGCGGGGTCACCGTGATGTCCTACCCGTCCGAACTGGTCGGGCTGAGCCGGCTGGGCGAGCTGTCGGCGGACGGCCGCTGCAAGTCCTTCTCGGCGGAGGCCGACGGCATGGGGATGGCCGAGGGCGTCGCCGTCGTCCTGCTGGAGCGGCTGTCGGACGCCCGCCGGCACGGGCACCCGGTGCTGGCCCTGGTCCGCGGCTCGGCCGTCAACCAGGACGGCGCGAGCAACGGGCTCACCGCGCCCAACGGTTCGGCGCAGCGGCGGGTGATCCAGCAGGCCCTGGCCAACGCCGACCTGACGCCCGATCAGGTCGACGCGGTGGAGGCGCACGGTACCGGTACGGCGCTGGGCGATCCGATCGAGGCCACCGCGCTGCTGGCCGCCTACGGCGCCGGCCGCTCGCCCGAACGGCCGCTCTGGCTGGGCACCATGAAGTCCAACATCGGCCACACCCAGTCGGCGTCCGGCGTGGCCGGAGTGATCAAGATGGTGCTGGCCATGCGGCACGGCGTGCTTCCCCGGACCTTGCACGCGGACCGGCCGTCACCGCAGGTGGACTGGGAGGCCGGCGCGGTCCGGCTGCTGACGCGGGCGCGGTCCTGGCCGGAGACCGGTCGGCCCAGGCGGGCCGGGGTGTCCTCGTTCGGGATGAGCGGCACCAACACCCATGTCGTGCTGGAACACGTGGCCGAGGACGCCCCGGACTCCGGGGGCGCTCCGGCCCGGCAGCACGGGCCGCTGCCCTGGGCACTGTCGGGCCGCAGCGCGGCCGGGCTGGCCGCCCAGGCGGCGCGCCTCGCCGCCTTCCTGGAGTCCGGGGCCGAGCCGTCCGCCCTGGACGTCGCCTTCTCGCTGGCCACCGGCCGGGCGGGCCTGGAGCACCGCGCGGTGGTGTTCGCCGCCGACCGGGAGGGATTCCTCGGCGGGCTCAAGGCGGTGGCCGAGGGGGCGCCGGCCGAGAACGTGATCGACGGCCGGCCGGAGGCGGACACCGCGGCCCCGGCGACCGGTACGGCCGGCGAACTGGAGGCGCTCGCCCGGCGGTGGGTGCGCGGCCAGGACGTCGACTGGCGCACCGCCCTGCCGGGCGGGCGGCGGGTGGACCTGCCCACCTACGCCTTCCAGCGCGAGGCCTTCTGGCTGACGCGCTGACGCGCTGACCCCCCCGGCACCCGCGCGGGCCGGCCCGGACGGGAGCACCGTCCGGACCGGCCCGCGCGGTTCGGCTCAGGTGCGGGCGGCCGTCTGCCGCTCGGCCCAGCCGGCCAGCTCCTCGCGCCCGATCTTCGCGTTGTGCCGGATGTCGACCGGGAACCCCGGGTGCCGCAGGAACTCGCGCAGCCCCGCCGTCAGCGGCCGGTCGGCGCCGAGCCGGCGCAGCTCGGTCAGCAGCTCGGGCCACTGCTCCTCGGAGACGCCGTCCTCGGTCTCCACGCACACCACCGGGCGCTGGGCCCCGGGGGCCCCGATGCCGACCAGCGCGCTGCGCCGGACCAGCGGGTGCGCGTTGAAGACCCCCTCGCAGCGGACGGTGTGCAGGTCGCCCCCGGCGGTGCGCACCCGCTGGGCCCGGCGCCCGCAGAACCAGAGGCGCCCGGCGTCGTCCAGGTAGCCCAGGTCACCGGTCCGGTGCCAGGTCCGCTCGGGACCGTCGGCGGGCCGCTCGCGGATCTTGTACTGGGCGTTGGCGTCCGCGGTGGCGTGGTAGCGCGGGCTGACCACGTCCCCCGCCACCACGATCTCGCCGATCTCCCCCGCGGGGACCGCCAGGTCGTGCTCCCAGTCCGGCAGCGGGCCGTCGTCGACCCGCACCAGCCGCACGAGCGTCCCGTCGACCGGCCGGCCGACGCAGGTGCCGTCGCCCAGCGCGCCCCGGGCCGCCGTCTCGCCCAGGATCTCGGTGGACTCGATCGAGGAGATCGGCATCGCCTCGGTGGCGCCGTAGGCGACGTGGATCCCGGTCCGCTCGTCCAGCACCCGGCGCAGCGAGGCGACCAGGTCGGGCGGGACGGGTGCGCCGGCGGACACCACGCCGCGCAGCTCGGGCAGCGGGACGCGCTCGCGCTCCAGGTGGGCGGCGAGGACGCGGAACAGCGCCGGGGAGCCGAACACGGTGGACACCCGGAACCGGGTCAGGGCCGCCGTCAGCAGCTCCGGGTCCGCCTGCGCCACCTTGGCCGGCGCGATCGGAGCCAGCACCATGGTCGAGCCGTAGATGAGGTCGAACAGCCCCCAGATCGGGACGGTGACCAGCGATATGTCGTCACGGTCGCGCCCGTGCGCGGCGTGCATCTGGCGGGCCGTCGCGGTGGCCATCCGGTGGACGCTCTCGACGCCCTTGGCGGCGCCGGTGCTCCCGGTGGTGAAGGCGATCATCATCAGGTCGTCGCCGGTCACCGGCCGGGCCGGCGCCGAGCCGGAGCCGCCGAGCAGCCCGTCCAGGGTGTGGCCGCCCCAGAACCAGCGCCGGCCCAGCGTCACCTTGATCCGGACGGTCGCGAAGGTGCGGCGGCCGAGCACCCGGACGGCGTGCGCGACGGAGGGCCCGACGAAGGCCTCCGCGCCCACCGCGCGGTAGCAGTCGAGCATGCGCTTGATGCCCATGCCCGGGTCCACCACCACCGGTACCGCGCCGATCCGCAGCAGCGCGAAGACGAGGATGTACAGATCCGGTCCGGGCTTGGGCATCAGGATGGTCCGCATGCCCGAGGTGATCCCGATCCGGCTGAATCCGGCCGCCAACTCCTCGACCCGGCGTTGCAGTTCGCCGTAGCTGAGCTCGCGGTAGCGGATCGCGCCGTCCGGCTCCCGGCCGTCGGGGTGGATGATCGCGGTCTTCTCGGGGGAGGTGCGGGCGTGCCGTTCCAGGTAGTCGGCGAGACCGGCCTCGGCCTCGAAGGGGTGCCGGGGTGCGACGGTCATCGGCGGGCCGCCCGTCCGGCGGTGGCCTCGACTCCACGGTGGCGCCTGGCAGTCATCACTGGTTCTCACTCCTCGGGGTCCACACGAAGGCGCGCTCCCCGTAGCGCCGCCCTGACATGTCGCACCGGGCGGCACACGGTGCCCGTGCGGCAGCCGGTGCCGGTGGGCCTCGGACGACAGGAGTGACGCTACCGGCCGGGCGATCATCGCGGTCGAGAACCGTCAAAAAGGGTCGTGCGCGGTGCAGCTGGACCGCCCGGCCCGGATCACCGGCCGCCCGCGGAGCCAATGAGACGATACGTCTCGTCTTGACGGGAAGGCGGAGAGGGGACGATAGTGGAGCCAGCAAACGAGACGAACCGTCTCGTCTCTCGTAAGTGGAGGAGTACCGGGTATGCGCACCTCAGCCGCAAGCACCGACCGGGTCTGGTTCATCACGGGCGCCAGCCGGGGCCTCGGCCGCGCCTTCGCGGACGCGGCACTCGCCGCGGGGGACCGGGTCGCGGTCGCCGCGCGCACCACCGGGCCGCTGGAGGAGCTGGCGGCCGCCCACCCCGGGCGGGTGCTGCCCCTCGGGCTGGACGTGACCGACCGCGGCGCCGTCTTCGCGGCGGTCGCCGAGGCCGTCGGCCACTTCGGCCGGCTCGACATCGTCGTCAACAACGCCGGGATGCTCTCGATGGGCATGGTCGAGGAGTTCGGCGAGGCCGAGGCCCGGGCCCACCTCGACGTCAACTTCTTCGGCGCGCTCTGGGTGAGCCAGGCGGTGCTGCCCGTGCTGCGCGGGCAGGGCTCCGGGCACCTGGTGCAGATCTCCAGCGTCGCCGCGCTGGGCGGATTCCCGAGCACCGGGCTCTACAGCGCCGGAAAGTTCGCGCTGGAGGGCCTGAGCGAGGCGATCGCGAGGGAGGTGGCCGGCTTCGGCGTGAAGGTGAGCATCGTGCAGCCCGGTGGCTACTGGACCGACCTCTACACGGCGATGCACAGCACCGACACCCTGGACGCCTACGACCCGCTCCGGGCCGAACTGGCGAAGCAGTTCGCCGAGGGCTCGGTCGACAGCGACCCGAAGCTCGCCGCCGAGGCCCTGCTCCGGCTCGTCGACAGCGACGAGCCCCCGCTGCGCCTGCTGCTGGGGAGCATGGTCTACGACCTGGCGTTCGACATCGCGCGGACCAGGATGGAGACCTGGGCCGGCTGGGAGGAGGTCAGCCGTGCGGCGGAGCACGCGGTGCCCGCGCCCGGCCCGGCCGCCGGGGTGCGGTGACCGCCGGGGCGGCCGGCGCGCGGCGTCAGGCGTCGGTCGGCAGGACCGGGGTGAGGCGGCGCGGCGGCGCCGTGCGCGGCTGGGCGGGGAGCGGGAGGGCGAGGGCGTCGCGGCTGCCGGCCGGCAGCGCCAGCGCGGCCCCGACCTCGGCGGGCAGGTCGCGCAGGCCGAGCAGTCCGGTGCAGAGCCGGGCGGTGGCACGGTGCCAGTCTCCGGAGCGCCGGAGGAGGGCGTGACCGCTGCCGACCACGGTGTAGCCGCAGACCCCGGCCCCGGCCGAGCGGGCGCGGGCGGCGAAGGCGCGGGTGTCGGCCGGGCCGGTGACCTTGTCGCGGTCGCCGTGCAGCATCAGGACGCTCCGGCCGGCGAGCTGTTCGCACGGGTCCTCCGCCGGGCACCAGGGCGCGAGCGCGACCACGCCGGTGACGCTCGGGTGGCCCGCCGCGCGCAGCGCCGCCCGGCCGCCCATCGAGTGGCCGACCAGCAGCGTCGGCACGTGCCCCAGCTCCTCGGCCAGGTCGCCGAGCGCGGCCCGGGTGTCCCGGGCGGCGTCGGCGCGCTCGCCGTTCCAGCCCTGGTGGCGGTAGCGGACGGTGCCGATCGCGACCCCGGCCCCCGCCGTCTCCCGGCGCAGGGCCCGGACGAACCCGGTCATCCGCAGGCCGGGCAGGTTGACCGGGCCGGGCCGGCCGAGGCCGTGCTCCCGGCCGCCGTGCAGGACCAGCACCGCGGCCACCGGGCGCTCGGGCAGCTCCCGCCAGACCAGCGCCCGGTGGCCGGTCGCACCGCTCTCGCGACCCGTCCGGACCGTGCTCCCCGTGTCGCCGCTCACCCTGTACCGTCCCGCCCCCGTCGTCCGTCCGTTGGACCGCCACTGTACGCGTCGACCCGCCGGCGCCGGGCCCGCCCGGCAGGATCGCCCCGGCCGCGCCCGCCCTCAGCGGGTGAGCAGGCCCTGCTCGCGCACCAGCCAGCAGATCGCGGTCAGCCGGTGCACCGCGAAGTCGTACCCCACCGGCTCCCGCCAGCCGATGTCGATCAGCGCGTCGACGAACTCCACCGCGTACTGCGACAGCTCCGCGCGGTCCAGCGCCAGGGGCAGCAGCTCCGGGCCCTGCGCGTAGAGCAGTTCGCGCAACTGGGCGACGTGCTGGTCGACCGCGGCGACGAAGCCGGGCTCGAAGGCGAACTCGGCCAGCCGCGGCGTGAAGGCGGCGACGATCCCGGGCAGCGGGCAGCCGGCCGGCTGGTCGGGGGAGTCGCGGTGGGACGACTCGTCGGGCGTGGCGAACATCCGTCCAAGGTAGGCGAGCGGCGGCGGGGGAGCGGCCGCGCGGGCTGAGACCTTGGCCACCCCGCCGCCCGCCGCCCGGCCGGTCCCGCCCCCCGCCCCGCCGCGTGGCCGAAAGCGCGGATCGCCCGGAAGCACGGGGCGATCTGCCCCAGAATGGACCGCATGGATCTTCGAATCTTCACCGAGCCCCAGCAGGGCGCGAGCTACGACACGCTGCTCCGGGTGGCGCGGACCACCGAGGAGCTCGGCGCCTTCAGCGCCTTCTTCCGCTCCGACCACTACCTCAAGATGGGCGGGGTGAGCGGCCTGCCCGGCCCCACCGACGCCTGGATCACGCTGGCCGGCCTCGCCCGCGACACCAGCACCATCCGCCTGGGCACCCTGATGACCGCCGCCACCTTCCGGCTGCCCGGGGTGCTCGCCATCCAGGTCGCCCAGGTCGACGCGATGAGCGGCGGCCGGGTCGAGTTCGGCCTCGGCGCCGGCTGGTTCGAGGAGGAGCACACCGCCTACGGCATCCCGTTCCCCAAGGAGAAGTTCGGGCGGCTGGAGGAGCAGCTGGCGATCATCACCGGCCTCTGGAACACCAAGGTCGGCGACACCTTCGACTTCGCCGGCGAGTACTACCGGCTGACCGAGTCGCCGGCGCTGCCCAAGCCCGCCCAGGAGAAGATCCCGGTGCTGGTCGGCGGCACGGGCCCGACCCGGACGCCGGCGCTGGCCGCCCGCTTCGCCGACGAGTTCAACCTGCCCTTCGTCTCGGTCGAGCAGAGCGCCGCCCAGTTCGGCCGGGTCCGGGCCGCCGCCGAGCGGGCCGGGCGCCAGGCCGACGACCTGGTGTACTCCAACGCCCTGGTCGCCTGCGTGGGCCGGGACGACGCCGAGGTGGCCCGCCGGGCCGCCGCGATCGGCCGCGACGTGGACGAGCTGAAGGCCAACGGCCTGGCCGGCACCCCCGACGAGGTGGTGGCGACGATCGGCCGCTACGCCGCCGTCGGCTCCGAGCGCTTCTACCTCCAGATCCTCGACCTGGACGACCTCGACCACCTGGAGCTGATCGCCTCCCGGGTCGCCCCGCAGCTGGGCTGACCCGCCCCGCGACCGTCCGCCGCCCCTGCCCGCCTCCGCCCGCCTGCGCCGCCGGGCGGGGGCGGGCGGGCGGAGGCGGCGCGCTCTGCCCCGGCAGCCGGGCCGAAACAGCCGGTACGAACGGCCGGGGCTAATGCGTCGGTTCCGAGGGCGTGGTGCGAGGGCGTTGTGCGGGAGGCGCCGCCGCGGCGCGGGAGGGCTCGGCCGCACCGGCGCTGACCACTAGTCTTTACTCTCTCTTGAAGGGGGAAGGTTTCTTCGGGAGGCGGAGGCCGGGGAGCCGGGGCCGCGGAGTCAGGGGGGAGTGCCGGTGGTTGAGGTCGGGGTGTCCGGGGCCAAGGTGCCCGTACCGAGATCGGCGTGCGCCGCCGAGGTCCGCCCGGCCGCGGCGGTGCTGCGCCCGCGCGGCCTGCACGACCTGCGCCGGGGGCCCGGCGCGGCCGGGTGCCCCGAGGCGGGGGCCGCCGCGGTGCCCGCGCAGGCGCTGCACTACCGCGCCGACGACCTGCTGGTCGTGTCGGGCCTGCCGGGCAGCGGCAAGAGCACCCTGATGCGCCGCTGCGTCCGCGCCCCACTGGTCGACTCCCAGCAGGTGCGGGAGGAGTACGCGGCCCGGGTCCCCGGCTGGCTGCCCTATGCCGCCTACCGCCCGCTGGTGCGGGCCGCGCACTACCGGCGGCTGCGCCGCGCCGTCCTGGCCGGCGGCCCGCTCGCGGTGCACGACTGCGGCACGCTGCCCTGGGTGCGGTACTGGCTGGGCCGCGCGGCCGCCCGGCAGGGGCGCCGGGTGCACCTGATCCTGCTGGACGCGAGCGCGGAGGAGGCCCGGGACGGCCAGCACGCCCGGGGCCAGCGCGTCTCCGCGTACGCCTTCGCCCGGCACCGCGAGTCCGCCCGGCGGCTGCGCGGGCGGTTGGCCGGGACGGGCGAGCCGCCGGCGGGCTGTGCGTCGGCGGTGGTACTCGACCGGGCCGGTGCGCGCGCCGTGCGGGAGATCGTCTTCGTGGCGTCGTAGTCTCGGCGAGGCGGTGCGGGGCCGCCCACCCGACCGGTCCGGTCGGCCTTCCGAGGCCTGTCCGGCGGACGGAGCGTCAACTTTCGGACAAATCGGGGGCGTTGCCCCGACCGTGCGGCACCGGAAATGCTCCACCTGTGACCGGGGTCACTCGATCGGGCTTCCGGGTTATGTCCGATATGTCGTCAGAACTTCGCGGCCGGAAGAAACCTGACGCGTACACGCGGCCCTGCGTAGCCTAGGCTCGGCGGCCCCCCTCCGCCACCCCCCACAACTCCCCCTCAGGAGCGCAGATGCGTCGTTCTGCCCGCGTACCCTCGCGTGTCCCCCGCAGATTCCTCAGCGCCGCAGCCCTCGTCACGGCCCTCGGGCTCACCCAGTTCGCCGCCCCCTCGGCGTTCTCCACCGCCGCCGCGCAGGCCCCCGGCGCGGTCGCCGCCCCGTGCGTCGGCGGGGAGAGCCAGGACGCCGGGGCCCGCAAGCCCGCCGGCAGCCCGGGCGGCCAGGAGCCCAACGCCGTCACCCAGGCCCAGGCCCAGGCGATGGACGCGGACCTCAGCGCCCGGGTCGCCCAGCTGGCCCACTCCTCCCAGGGCAGCGCGCTGCTCGCCCCGGGGACGCTCGCCGCCACCACGACCATCCCGGTGTACGTCCACGTGGTCCACGCCGGATCGACGGGCAAGCTGACCGCGACGGACATCAGCCGGCAGATCTCCGTCCTCAACGCCGCCTACGGCGGCCAGGGCGCGGGCAACACCGCCAGCCAGTTCCAGTTCCAGCTGACCGGCACCGACTACACCGACAACTCGTCCTGGTACAACGGCATCACCCCGGGCTCCTCGGCCGAACGGTCGATGAAGAGCTCGCTGCGCAAGGGCGGTGCCAACGCCCTCAACCTCTACACCGCCAAGCTCGGCCAGTCGCTGCTCGGCTGGGCGACCTTCCCCAGCTCCTACCAGTCGAACCCGAGCGACGACGGCGTGGTCATCCTCGACAGCTCGTTCCCCGGCGGCTCCGCCACCAACTACAACGAGGGGGACACCGTCACCCACGAGGTCGGCCACTGGCTCGGGCTGTACCACACCTTCCAGGGCGGCTGCGGCGGCCAGGGCGACTACGTCTCGGACACCCCGGCCGAGAAGACGGCCGCGTACCAGTGCCCGGCCGGCCGCGACACCTGCACGGCCACCGGCGTCGACCCGATCCACAACTTCATGGACTACACCTACGACTCCTGCATGACCCAGTTCACCCCCGGCCAGGTCGCCAGGATGTCCAACTCCTGGGCGGCCTACCGGGCCTGACGGGCCGTACGTCCAGAGACCCTGGCGGGTGCGCGGGCAACGAGGCCCGCGCACCCGCCAGTACCAGTCTCCGCCTCCGGGCCGCCCGTCCACCGGACCCGCGGGCGCGTCACGCTTCTCGGGTCTCGGGGCGGGACCGCACAGGGTTCGAAAGTTTTCGACGTCTTCGGCGTGGCAATTAGCGGCCATATGCCCGTATTGATCTATGTTTGCCTGGTCAGCGGCAGGTGAAGCCGGGATCGTCGAACAAGGAGCAGCGGCATGGCCGACAGCGCGGAACCCCTGATCGTCGTCGGCGTGGACGGCTCGCCCGCCTCGGAGCGGGCGCTGCGCTGGGCGATCGACTACGCCAGGCTGGCCGGCGGCGGCGTCCGGGCGATCGCCGCCTGGGAGTACCCGGCGTTCTACGGCTGGGCCGGGCTCGCGATGCCCCCGGCCGAGGGCTTCAACCCCGAGGAGCTGGCCGGGCGGACGCTCTCCGAGACGGTCGCCAAGGTCGCCGGGGCCGACGCCGGGGTCCGGGTCGCCGAGACGGTGATGCCCGGCAACGCCGCGCAGGCCCTGCTGGAGGCGGCCCAGGGCGCCGCCCTGCTGGTGGTCGGCAGCCGGGGCCTCGGCGGATTCTCCGGCGCCCTGCTCGGATCCGTCAGCCGCCACCTCACCGAACACGCCCCCTGCCCGGTCGTCGTGGTGCGCGAGAAGTAGGCCCCGCCGACCGTGTCGGCGCCGGCCGGCGGGGGAGGATGGGGGCATGCCTGAAGGTGACTCCGTCTACCGTGTGGCGGCCCGGTTGCACGAGGAACTGGCCGGCCGGGTGCTGACCGCGGCCGATCTGCGGGTGCCCGCGCACGCCACCGCCGATCTGACCGGGCGGCGGGTGCTGGAGGTCGCCCCGCGCGGCAAGCACCTGCTGACCCGGCTCGACGGCGGCCTCACCCTCCACACCCATCTGCGGATGGACGGCCGCTGGGCGGTCTACCGCCCCGGCGAGCGATGGTCGGGCGGGCCCGCCTGGCAGATCCGGGCCGTCCTCGGCACCGAGCACAGCACGGCGGTCGGCTACCGGCTGCCCGTCGTCGAACTGCTGCGCAGCGCCGAGGAGGAACGGGTCGTCGGCCACCTCGGGCCCGACCTGCTCGGCCCCGACTGGGACGCGGGCGAGGCCGTCCGCCGGCTCCTGGCCCAGCCCGGTCGGCCGCTCGCCGAGGCGCTGCTCGACCAGCGCAACCTGGCCGGCATCGGCAACGTCTACGCCAATGAGCTCTGCTTCCTCGCCGGGGTCACCCCGTGGACGCCGGTCGGCGAACTCCCGCGCCCCGAACGGCTGGTGGAGCGCTCCCAGCAGATCCTCGACGCCAACCGGCTGCGCCCCGGGCACGTCACCACCGGCGACACCCGGCCGGGCCGCCGGCACTGGGTGTACGGCCGGGCCGGGCGGCCGTGCGCGCGCTGCGGCACGGTCGTCCGGACGGCGACCCAGGGCACGCCGCCGCAGGAGCGGGTGGCCTTCTGGTGCCCGCACTGCCAGCGCGGGCCGGCCCCCGGGACGCGGACCGCTACTCGACCAGGGCCGGGTGGCGCGGGTCGTCGACCCGGACGGTGAGGTCGGCCGCCTCGGCGGGGACGGTCTCGGCCGCGTAGCGGGCGAACGCGGGCAGCGTCCACTGCTCCTGGGCCGGTGTGCGGCGGGCCAGCGCGGCCGGGGTGAGCGCCAGGTGGACGGTCAGCTCCAGCGGCAGCCAGCGGCCGAGCAGCAGCGCGCCGTCCAGCAGCAGCACGCCGCCGGGCGGCAGCGGCGTGTACGGCGCGCGGGTCGCCCGGTCGGTGACCGGGTCGCGCAGCGACGGCAGGACGAGGCCGGTGCCGCCGGGCTCCAGCGGGTCCAGCACCTCGCGCAGCAGGGCGCCGTCGTCCAGCCAGAGGTCGTGGTAGGCGTCCGGGTCCTGCTTGCCGTACTCCAGCCGGACCGAGGCCGGGCGGAGGAAGGCGGCCGCCGACACCCGCAGGGTGGGGCGGCCGCGCTCCCGCAGCGGCTCCACCAGCGCGTCGGCGAGTGCGTCGGGCCGGGCGGCCGGGGCGCCGTCCACGGCGACCCGCAGCCACCGCTCACCGGCTCCGGGCAGGGCGGTGACGCGGTCGGCGAGGCGCTCGGCGAGCCGGTCGGGCGAGATCGGGTGTACCTGCACGCCGCTATCCTCCCCCGTCGCCGGGGCGGCGGCGGGACCGGGGCCGCGCAGCGGTGACCGCGGGTCAGGCGAGCGGGAGCGCGTGCAGGACGTCGTCGTGGCCGGCGTACAGGCGGGTCGCGTCGTGGGAGAGCGACCAGACGTCCACCCCGGGGCCGGAGTCGCGGAAGGTCCAGCGCTCCTCGCCGGTGGCGGCGTCCAGGGCGCGGACGCCCGCGGCGGCCGGACCGGGCACGTAGAGGACCGGCCCGGCGAGCAGCGGGCTGCTGCGGCGGTCCAGCCGGAACGGCAGGCGGTGCTCCCAGACCTGGGCCCCGGTGTCCGCGGCGTGGGCGGTGACCAGGCCGTTGTCGCGGAACAGGTGGACCAGGGCGCCACCGGCGACCGGCGGCAGCAGCCGCCACTCGTCGGCCGGCCCCGGGACGACCGACCAGTGCGGGCCGCCGTCCGCCACCCGCAGGGCCCGCAGCCCGGCCGGGCCCAGCGGGGCGTAGACGTGCTCCGGGTCGGTGACCGCCCAGCCCGTGCCCCTGTCGGTGGGCACCGTCCAGAGCCGCTTGCCGGTGGCGGCCTCCAGCAGGCGCAGGCCGCCGGCCGAGCCGTCGAAGGCCGGCACCCGGCCCCCGGCCGCGGTGAGCGGGGAGAGCGGCCGCTCCCCCTCGGACGGACGGGACCAGAGCACCCGCCGGTCCGTGACGTGCACCGCGAAGAGCCGGCCGTCCCCGGTGAACGGCCGGGGCTCGAACTCGCCGTACACGACGTCGCCCGCGCAGCCGAACAGCGTGACGGTGCCGTTGCCCAGCTCCTCCGGCAGCGGCAGGCTCCACCCGGCGGCCGGGTCGGTGAGGTGGTGGCTGTCGAGGTGGCCGTTGGAGGTGGTGAACACCCGGTCGGGGCCGACCACCACATGGGCGCCCGGCTGCTGCACGTCGTTCGGCCAGTCCGCCTTGGCCGCGGCGAACGACAGCAGCCGCAGCGGCCTGCCGTCGGCCGGGTCGAGCACCTGGAGCCCCTCGCGGGTGAGGAAGACGGGGACGGCCGGGCGGCCGGTCAGCCGCTCGGACGCCATCGCCTCCCGGCCCCGGTACGTCCAGAGGGGCTGCGGTCCGGCGACGCGGGTCGGCAGCGGCCGGGGCGGAGCGGGCGCCGGTTCGTCCGCCGAGCGGGCGAACGCCCAGACCGCGGCGCCCGCCGCGAGCACCCCGGCGCCGGTCAGCAGCCGCCGCCGGGTCAGCCGCGGCCCGCCGCCCGCCTCGGAGCCGCCGCTCAGCACATCGGCCGGTTCGGCCGGCCGGTCGTCGCTCTCGCCGTCCCACTGCCAGGCGGCGCCGGCCTCCTCGGTCTGCGCCGTTCGGGCACGGTCGGACGGTGCCGGCTGCATGGACGTACTCGTTTCCCCGGGGCAGCCGCTGCGCTGCGCTGTCCGGGTGAGGATATCGAAGCGCGTCCGGACGGTTCGCGGGCGGCCGGTGCCGGGGGCGGCGCCCGGCCACCCGGAGGAGGGCCGCGGGCCCCGGCGGGCCGCCTCAGCTGCCGTGGTCGGCCAGCTCGGCGAGCACCTGGGCGTGGCAGGCGAGCGGGACGCACCAGCAGCCGAGCCGGCGGCCGCGCAGCTCCGGCAGCAGGGCGAGCAGGTCCGGCCGGTCCAGCAGGTAGGCGCGGTACTCGACGAGCATCCGCTCCCGGCTGAGGTCCGGTCCGGGCCGGTAGGGGCAGTGCAGCGGGGACTCGTCGAGGTGCCAGCCGCCGCGGTGCATCGCCCGCCCGACGTAGACGACGTCGGCGTAGTCGGGATCGTCGCGATGGCCCTTGAGGTTGACCACGGTGGTGCGGCCCGGATCGGTCGGCATGGTGACCATGCTGGCGCGGTCCGGGCCGGGCGGCACGCGGGGCTCGCCTTGACAGTCCCTTGACCCGGGCGTAGCAAGAGAGGATGCGCCAGGGTGTGCCGGCGGACCGGCCCGGTCCGCGTGTGACCGGCGGGACTCGGGCGACGCGACCCGACGCGCGCCGCCCCTGGGAGCGCGATGCCGTGGCCGGGGCGACGCACGAGCGGGACGCGCTGCTCGCGACCGCCGTCCGCAGGGTGCTCGCCGAGACCGACGCGTACGGCGGGATGGTCTACCTGCGGGCCCGGGACCGGCGCTCACTGGTGCTCTGCACCATCGCGGGCGTGCCGCTGTCGATCATCGCCCAGTACCGGCGGATCGCCGCGGCCGGGCCGATGCCGGTGGCGGTCAGCTTCCGGACCGGCCGGGTGATCGCGCTGGCCGACACCGAGGACACCATGCGGCGCTTCCCGCAGATGGCCGTCGGCATGCCCTACGACTTCGCCTCCGCCTGCGTACCCGTCAAGGCGGGCAAGGAGACGTACGGGGTGATCTGCGTGCTCTGGGCCGCCTCGGACGAAGGCGTGCCGCCGGGCGCGCAGCGGCACCTGCGGTCGGTGGCCGACGGGCTGGCCGCCGCGCTGGCGGCGCTGGACGGGAACGGGCGGCTGATCGAACCCAATGGCGAGACCGCCGTGGTCGAGCTGGCGCCACCGTCCCCGCCGACCACCAGGGTCGGCCTGTTCGACTGGAACCTGGCCACCGGGGCGCTCGCCGTCGACGAGCCGTTCTGCGAGATCTTCGGGATGTCGCCCGCCGAGTTCGACGGCCGGGCGGCCACCCTGACCACCCGGATCGCCCCCGGTGACCTGCCCGAGTTCCGGGCCGCCGCCCGGGCCGCGCTGGACGAGGGCCGGATGCTGGCCGCCCGGGTCCGGGTGCTCGACCACGACGGCCACCCGTATCCGGTCGAGCTCTGGGGCCGGGTGCCCGAGACGGCCGGGCCGGACGGCCGCACCCACCTGGTCGGCGCCGTGCTGGACACCCGGACCGGCACCGCCGCGGCCGAAGCCGTCGAGCGGCTGCGCGACGGCGTCTTCTCGCTGGACCCGGACGGCCGGATCACCTACGCCAACCGCAGCGTCGAGCTGCTGCTGCACGCCCGCCGCGAGGACCTGGTCGGCCACCACCCGTGGGACGTGCTGCCCTGGCTCTCCGACCCGGTCTACGAGAACCGCTACCGCGCCGCGATGGTCTCCCAGCAGCCCACCGCCTTCCTCGCGGCCCGCCCGCCGGACGGCTGGCTGGCGTTCTCGCTCTACCCGGACACCCACGGCGTCACCGGCCGGGTGGTCGCCGCCGAGCCGCCCGCCGGCGCGCCGGAGCCGCCGGCCGAACCCCCGCCCGGCGCCCGGACCAGCGTCGGGGCCATGTACCACCTGCTCCAGCTGGCCAGCGCGCTGAGCGAGGCCGTCACCGTCCGGGAGGTCTGCCGGGCCGTCGCCGACCAGATCCTGCCGGCCTTCGGCGGCCAGGAGCTCGCCATCTACACCGTCCGCGACAAGCGCCTCCACCTGGTCTCCCAGAGCGGCTACCCGGACGGCTTCCTGGACCGCTTCGAGGGCACCCCGATCGGCGCCCGGGTGCCCGGCGCCGAGGCGCTCAGCTCCGGCACACCGATCTTCTTCGAGTCCGTCCACGAACTCGCCGCCGCCTACCCCGGGATCGCCCTGGACGAGATGCGCGCCTGGGCGTTCCTGCCGCTGATCGCCTCCGGCCACCCGGTCGGCAGCTGCATCATCGGCTTCGACGAGTCCCGCGCCTTCACCCTGGAGGAACGCGGGCTGCTCACCGCCCTCGGCGGCTTCATCGCCCAGGCCCTGGAGCGGGCCCGGCTCTACGACGCCGAGTTCGCCCTCGCCCGCGGCCTCCAGCAGGCCCTGCTGCCGCACCGGCTGCCGCGCCTGGAGAACGTCCGGATCACCGCCCGCTACCTGCCCGGCACCCAGGGGATGGAGATCGGCGGCGACTGGTACGACGCCATCGTCACCGGCCACGACCTCAACCTGGTGATCGGCGACGTCGAGGGCCACAGCGTCGGCGCCGCCGCCACCATGGGCCAGCTGCGCAGCGCGGTCCGGGCCTTCGCCGCCAGCGGCCACCCGCCGGACCAGGTGCTCACGCAGACCAACCGGCTGCTGCTCGACCTCGACCCCGGACTGCTCGCCAGCTGCTGCCTGATCCGGCTCACCCCCGCCGACGGCACCGCCAGGATCGCCCGGGCCGGCCACCTCCCGCCGGTGCTGCGCCACCCGGACGGCAGCACCGAGGCGCTGTACGTGGCGGGCGGGCCGCTGCTCGGCGTCGACCACGGGGCCGAGTACCCGGTGAGCGAGTTCCGGATGGCGCCGGGCTCGCTGCTCGCGCTCTACACGGACGGGCTGGTCGAGGACCCCGCGGTGGAGATCGACCACGGCGTGGACCGGCTGCGCGACGCCCTCACCGGACCGGCCGGCGCGGCCGGCGACGCGGAGGACGGGCTGGAACGGCTGGCGGAACGGCTGCTCCAGGAGGTCGGCTCCACCGACCGGGTGGACGACGTGGCGCTGATGCTCACCGCCTACGGGTGAGCCGGCCGCAGCCGCCGACGGAGCCCGCGACTACGTCGGGCCCGCGACTTCCGTCGGGCGCGCGACTTCCGTCGGGCCCGCGACTTCCGTCGGGCCCGCGACTTTCGTCGGGGCGGGCAACGACGAACGGTGGCGGTGCCCGGGCGGGCCGCTTCGCTAACCTCGCGGCGTGGACGCGATAGCGAAGGCCTGGTCGAGGGCGGTACGAGCGGCGCTGCCCGGGCCCTGGCGGCCCTGGACGGTGGCCCGGGAGGCCGTCGGCGCGCTGCTGGTGGGCGCGCTCGCGGCGCTGATCGAGATGGTCTCCCACACCTGCCTCTGGCCGGTCGTCGGCCTCGGGGCGGCCGTGCTCTTCCTGCTCCGGCGCGCCCTGCCCTCGTCCGTGCTGCTGCTCGCGGCCGGCGCCTGCGGCTGGTTCGGCGGGACACTGCCGCTGCTGGTCTTCGCCGGCTGGTCGGCCGGCGCCCGGGTGAAGCGGGTCGGCGTGCTGGCCGGCTCGTTCGCCGGTGCCTTCCTGCTGACGACGGCCGTCAGCGCCGTGAAGGAGGCCGGGTCGACGCCGATCAAGCTGACGATCGGGCTCTCGCTGGGCGGGTTCCTGCTGATCGCTGTGCTGCCCGCGCTCTGGGGCCGCTACCGGGCCCAGCGCCGGGCACTGCTGGACGCGCTGCGCGAGCGCAACGAGCAGCTGCTGCGCGAGCGTGCCATGGTGGCGCACCAGGCCAGGCTGCGCGAGCGGCACCGGATAGCCCAGGACATGCACGACAGCCTGGGCCACCAGCTCGCCCTGATCTCCGTCCACTCCGGCGCGCTGGAGGTCGACCGCACCCTGTCCGACCGGCAGCGGGAGGCGGTCGGCGTGCTGCGGCTGGCCGCCGTCACCGCGATGCGCGAGCTGCGCGAGGTGGTCGGCGTGCTGCACGACGAGTCGAGCGCCCGGGAGCCGGCCCCGGTCGGCGGGCCGGCCGGCGCCACCGTGCGCACCGGTGGCACGAAGGGCATCGAGAAGCTGGTCGAGTCCTCCCGGGCGGCCGGGACGACGGTCTCCTTCGGCGAGGACGGCGAGCGCCGACCCGCGGCCGCCAGCGTCGGCCAGGCCGCGTACCGGATCGTCCAGGAGGCGCTCACCAACGCGCACAAGCACGCCCCCGGCGCGCCCATCTCGGTGGCGCTGCGCTACGAGCCGGACGCCCTGGTGGTCGAGGTGGCCAACCCCCGCGCCCCGGAGCCGGCCGACGTGCCGGCGGGTGGCCGGGTCGCGGCGGTCAGCGGCGGTCAGGGGCTGACCGGACTGCGTGAGCGGGCCCGGCTGGTCGGCGGGATGGTGCACGCCGGGCCGACCGCCGAGGCCGGGTTCCGGCTCGCCGCGGTGCTGCCCTACCAGGGGGCCGGCGGCGATCCGGCCGCCGCCCCGGGCGCGGCCGGGGAGGAGGAGGCCTGGGTGCGGGACGTGCTGCCGGAGGTCGGGAGCGGGTCCGGCGACCGGCGGCGGCGCAGCCCGGCGATCGGCTGCGCGGTCGGCGGGGTGGTGGTGCTGCTCACCGTGCTCGGGCTGCTGGTCTGGGGCGTGGTGGCCTTCATCGGCGCCGCGGGCGACGCGACCGTGCCGCGCGGGCTGTACGACTCGCTCCAGGAGGGCACTCCCGAGGCCGAGGTGGGGGGCCGCCTCCCGATCGGCAACAGCCTCTTCACCCAGGACTACGAGGGCAGCGGCCCGACCCCGCCGGCCGGCTCCTCCTGCCGCTACTTCGTCTACGGGACCACGGGCGGCCTGGGGAGCGAGGAGGAGGTGGCGCGGTTCTGCTTCAAGGACGGCGTGCTGCTGGAGAAGCAGCACTACCCGGCCCGGTCCTGACGCCTCGCCACCGGGGCCGCCCGGGCCGGTGACCGGTCGGCCCGCGAGATGTGAGGATGGTGGCGAGCAGCGCCACCCGCACCACATCGAGGGGATGACCAGCAGTGATCCGAGTCCTCGTCGCCGACGACGAGCCGCTCATCCGGGCCGGGATCAGGATGATCCTGTCCTCCGCCGACGACATCGACGTGGTCGCCGAGGCCGCGGACGGCCGGCAGGCCCTCGACCTCGCACTGGCCCACCGGGTCGACGTCGTCCTGCTGGACATCCAGATGCCGGTCATGGACGGGCTGACCGCCCTCGGCGAGCTGCGCCGGGTGGCGCCCGGCGCGCGGGCGCTGATCCTCACCACCTTCGGGGAGCGCGACAACGTCCTGCGCGCCGTCACGGAGGGCGGGGCCGGGTTCCTGCTCAAGGACACCGCGCCGGCCGAGCTGATCCAGGCCGTCCGCGCCGCCGCCACCGGGAACGCCTTCCTCTCACCCGCCGCGACCCGGTACATCGTGGACTCGCTGGCCGGCGCCCGCAGCGGCCCGGCCGCGGCCCGGGGGGCGTCCGCCCGGCAGCGGCTGGAGGTGCTGACCGCGCGCGAGCGGGAGGTGCTGGCCCTGCTGGGCGAGGGGCTCTCCAACGCCGACGCCGGCGCCCGGATCCACATGAGCGAGGCGACGGTGAAGACGTACGTCAGCCGGATCCTGGCCAAGCTGGGCTGCGAGAACCGGGTGCAGGCGGCGCTGCTGGCGCGCGACGCGGGGCTGGGTGGCGGGATCTGACCCGGCCGGGTGCCGGGTCCCCGGTCAGCGGGTGGCGATCCGCAGGGCGAGCCGGGTGTTGGAGTGGGCGACGCCCGCCTCGTGCTTCAGCCGGCGCAGCAGCTGGTCGAGTCCGGCGGCGTCGGCCACCCGCGCGCGCAGCAGGTAGTCGTACTCGCCGGTGACATGGGCGGCCTCGGTGACGCCGGGCAGTCGTAGCGCGGTGGTCTCGAAGGCGTCGCTGTCCGTCTCCGGGCGCAGCCGGACGTCGACGAAGACGGTCAGGCCCGGACGGGCGGTGTCGGCGGCCGGGTCGACCAGGGCGGTGAAGCCCCGGATCACACCGCTGCGGACCAGCCGGCGGACCCGGTCGGCCGTCGCGTTGGCACTCAGGCCCACCCGGGCGCCGAGGTCGCGGTAGGAGATCCGCGCGTCCGCGCGCAGTTCGCCGATGATTTCGCTGTCGAGGGCATCCATACCGCGATTGTCGCGGCCCTGGCCGGTTTCCGGCCGTCGTTGTCGCGGCGGGTGGGCGACGGTGGCCCCATGACTCTCGGGACGGCCCTCGGGGCCGGGGTGACGGCGACGGACCCGATCCAGGCCGTGGCGGCCGCGGCGGGGCCCGCGGCGGCGGCGCTGGCGGGCGTCGGGGCGGGCCTGGGCGTGGCGGTGCCCCTGGGGGCGGTCGGGGTGCTGCTGCTGGAGGAGGGGCGGCGCGGGCGCGCGGCCGCGGTGAGTGCGGCGTGCGGGGTGGCCTGCGTGGACGCGGCGTACGCGGCGCTCGCCACGGCGCTCGGCTCCCGATGGGCAACGACCTCCGCCGGCTGGGAGTCCTGGGCCCGGATCGGCTCGGCGGTGGTGCTGGCGGTGGTGGCGGTCCGGGGGCTGCTCGGGCTGCGGCAGGCACCGGGCGGCCCGGCGGGCCCGGGCAGGGCGAACCGGGGCGGCCCGGCGGGCCGGGGCAGGGCGAACCGGGGCGGCAGGGCGGGCCGGGGCGGCAGGGCGGGCCGGGGCAGGGCGAACCGGGGCGGCAGGGCGGGCCGGGGCAGGGCGAACCGGGGTGGCAGGGCGGGCCGGGGCGGTAGGGCCTTCGTGGGCGCGGCGGGCGTGGGTGGGGCGGGGCCGGTGGGCCCTCCGGTCCGGGCCTTCCTGCGGTTCACCGCCCTGACGGCGGTGAATCCGACCACCGCGCTCTACTTCGCCGCCCTGGTCACGGGCGGTAGCGGCCCGCGGGGCGGCACGGGTGGCGCGGCCTTCGTCGCCGGGGTGCTGATGGCCTCGCTGCTCTGGCAGCAGGGGCTGGCGGCGGTGGGCGTCTCGGTGGGCGCGCGACTCTCGCCGCGGGCCCGGGCGCTCAGCTACTGCGTCGGGTACGGACTGGTCGTGTGCTACGCGCTGCGCATGGCGTGGCCACGCTGAGTGACAGGTGTGGGCGACGCCACGGGGGCGGTCCGCGGAACCGGGAACTCCGGTGGCGGCGGTGACGGTCCGTCGGCCCGCCATCGCTCTGTGTCGACGGTGTGGGGGGCCTCACAGATGGACAGGTGTGAGCGATGGCACGGAAATTGATCATTCGATCTTGAAAATGCGGTCAAACACGTAAATTTCGGGCACAGTTTCATGATCGATACCGCCGGTAACAGTCAACTGACCTGCGGCGTCCAAGAATTGCTTGAAGCCGCCCCGGTGGGGGCCGTAGCTTCATTGGCGGTGCAACGAGCACCACCCGGGTTCACCCCCGACGCACAGCCCGCCGACTGACCCCCGGCGCGAGGGCCGTGCCCGTTGACGCGACCGGCTCGAACAGGCCGTCGGCGAGCGAGGGTGGCCGGGGCGGCGCGGCACGTCCGACACGTGCCCGGCCGCCCGTCGAGTGAGGTGAGCGCGAAGGCCCTGCCAAGGGTCTGGTTCCGCCTGCCCGCCCGGGGCTTGTCGAGAGGACTTTCATGACGATCCGTAACGAGACCGCCGCTGCCACCACCAACACCACCACCGCCGGGAAGCGCCGCAGCCGTGCCCGTCTGGTGCTGGTCGGCGGGGCCGTCGCGGCCCTCCCGGTGGCCGGCCTCGTCACGGCCACCTCGGCCTCCGCCGCGTCCACCTCGACCTGGGACGCCGTCGCCCAGTGCGAGAGCGGTGGCAACTGGAGCATCAGCACCGGCAACGGCTTCACCGGCGGACTGCAGTTCACCCCGTCCACCTGGGCCGCGTACGGCGGTACCGCCTACGCGTCGCAGGCCAACCAGGCCACCAAGGCGCAGCAGATCTCGGTCGCCGAGAAGGTGCTCGCCTCGCAGGGTCCCGGCGCCTGGCCGGTCTGCTCGGCGAAGGCCGGTCTGGCGAAGGGCGGCGCCCCGGCGGCCGTCGACACCGCCGCCCAGGCCGCCCCCAAGGCGCAGCAGCCGGCCAAGCCCGCCAAGCCCGCGCAGACCCCGCAGGCGAAGCAGGCCCCGGGCAAGGCCGCGCAGGGCGACCAGGCCCAGAAGCCGCAGAAGACCCAGTCCTGGAAGTCCCAGGACACCGCCAAGCCGGCCAAGCCGGCCGCCGCCGACCGGAACGGCTCCGGCGGCAGCTACACCGTCAAGAGCGGCGACACCCTGAGCGACATCGCGGCCAAGTTCAGCACCGACACCGCGAGCCTGCACGCCAAGAACGTCAAGGCGATCGGCGGCAACCCGGACCTCATCTTCCCGGGTCAGACGCTCAGCGTCTGACGCCCGCCCCGCACCTCGCACCGAGCGGCCGCCCCGTCCAGGGGCGGCCGCTCGGGCGCGTCGGTAGGGTCGACGCCATGCCCCGACTGATCGGTGACGGCGAGTTGACCAGCTCGGACGTGGTCGCCAACAACACCATGAACCGCGAGCGAGGGCTCAGCGGCGTCAACAGCTACACCCGGGAGCTGGGCTTCGACCCGGCCGGGTGGCTGGGCGGCCGCTGCGGCGCCCCCAGCTGGCTGGACCTGTGCAGCGGGGAGGGGCGGGCGCTCGTCGAGGCCGCCCGCCGGCTGCCGACCGCGAGCGTGCTGACCGGTGTCGACCTGGTGGGCCCGTCGGCCCCGCCGGCCGCCCTGCCGGCGGGTGCGGCGCGGCTGGAGCTGGTGACGGCGGCGGTGGCGGACTGGGTGCCGGAGCGCGCCTACGACCTGATCACCTGTGTGCACGGACTGCACTACCTCGGCGACCAGCTCGGTGCGATCGCCCGTGCGGCGGGCCGGCTGGTGCCGGACGGGCGGTTCGCCGCGCACTTCGACCCGGATTCGGTGCGCCGGGCGGACGGATCGAGCGCCGCGCGCGCCGTCCTGACGGCGTTGCGCGCGGCCGGGTTCGAGTACCGGGCCCGGAGGCACCTGCTGGTGCTGGACGGTGCGCGGACCGTGCGCCTGCCGTTCGGGTACCTGGGGGCGGACCCGTCGGCCGGTCCGAACTGGACCGGCCAGCCCGCGGTGGCTTCGTACTACCGGGAACAGCCGATTGTTGAAGATTGAACGCGACGTCCGAATACCGCCGGACTCGTGGGCGGCGCCGGTCGAGGATTGAGTCATGTCCGCGAACGAGTCAAGGAGTTCTGACGATATGACGATGACCCAGCTTGCGAAGCTCGACGGCAAGGTGGCCCTGGTGACCGGCGGCAGCCGGGGGATCGGGGCGGCGGTGGCCCTGCGGCTGGCCGAGGACGGCGCCGACGTCGTGGTCACCTACCAGGGCAGTGCGGAGCGGGCCGAGGCGGTCGCGGCCAAGATCACCGGCATGGGCCGGCGCGGCTGGGCCGTCCGGGCGGACAGTGCCGACCCGCAGGCCGTCCGGGCCGTGGTCGAGGCCGTGGCCGAGCGTTTCGGGCGGCTCGACATCCTGGTCAACAACGCCGGCGTCGGCGTGCTCGGCCCGATCGAGGAGCTCACGCTCGACGACGTGGACCGGGTGCTGGAGGTGAACGTCCGGGCGCCGTTCCTCTACGCCCAGGCGGCCTCGGCCCACCTGGCCGAGGGCGGGCGGATCGTCACGATCGGCAGCTGCGTCGCGAAGCACGTGGCCTTCCCCGGTGCCACGCTCTACGGGACGAGCAAGGCCGCGATGATCGGTCTCACCAAGGCGCTCTCGCGCGAGCTGGGCCCGCGGGGGATCACCGCGAACGTCGTCCACCCCGGCCCGATCGACACCGAGCTGAACCCGGCGGACGGTCCGTCGGCGGAGTTCCAGCGCGGGCTGACGGCACTCGGCAGCTACGGCCGGGTCGAGGACGTCGCGGCCACCATCGCGCACCTCGTCGGTGAGGACGGCCGGTACATCACCGGCGCCGAGATCGCCGTGGACGGCGGCCTCGCCGCCTGATCGGGCGTGGTCCGGCCTGATCGGGCCTGGTCCGGCGTGGTCCGGCCCGTTCGGGGTGGCCGGCGGTCGGCGGGCCGGTCGAACGGGGGCGACGGCCGGCCCGGCGCGGTGTTGCGCCGGGCCGGTTGTCGGTCCCCCCGCTTACGATCGGCCGGTCCGACCGCTCGCCCCGAAGCGAAGAGGTGCGCCATGACCGCAACGGAAGACCCGATCGACCTGCTCGCCCGGGCCCTCGCCCAGACCGCCGGGCTGATCGACGGCATCGGTGCCGAGCAGGGCATCCACCCGAGCACCTGCCGCTCCTGGGACGTCACCCAGCTCGTCAGCCACCTCCTGTTCGACCTGCGGCAGTTCACCCTCCGGGCCGAGGGCGGCGACCCGGACTGGTCGCAGCCCTTCGACCGGGTCGAGGGCGACTGGCTGCACGCCTTCGAGGCCGGCGCCGAAGAGCTGGTGGCCGCCTGGCGCGCGGCCGGCGACCTGGACGGCGTCATCGAACTCCCCGGGGGGAAGCACCTGCCCGCCCGCTTCCCGCTGGACCAGCAGATCGCCGAGTTCGCCGTGCACGGCTGGGACGTGGCCCGCTCCACCGGCCAGTCCACGGCCGGCCTGGACCAGGAGGTCGGGCGGGCCGCGCTCGACTGGGGGCGCGGCGCGCTGCGCCCCGAGTACCGGGGCAGCGAGGAGGAGCACCACTCCTTCGGCCCCGAGGTGGCCGCGCCCGAGGACGCGCCGGTCTACGACCGGTTGGCCGCCTTCTTCGGCCGGGACCCTGAGGCCCGCTGAGCCGCGGGCGGGGTGGCCGGCCGCCGGTGGCCGGCGCCCGGACCAACCGGCTCCGGCTCCCGCCCGTACGGAATCCGGCAGGATCCGCTGATGACCGATCCGCGGTGACGTTGCGCAAGCCCGTGCCCGACGACTGGCAGGCCGTGCACTCCTGGGCCGGCCTTGAGGAGGCTTGTCGCTACCAGGCGTGGGGGCCGGACACCGAGGACCAGACGCGCGCGTTCGTGCAGACCGCCGTCGACGCCTGGTCGCACGCCCGTCAGCCGCGATACGTCTACGTCGCCCGCTTCGGGGGGCGAACTCGTCGGCATGGGTGAGCTGGGCATTCGCAACCGTCGCCATCGGCAGGGCGAAATCGCCTACATCGTGCACCCGAGGGCCTGGGGGCGTGGCGTGGGTACGGCGATCGGACGGGAGCTACTGTCGCGCGGGTTCGGGGAGTTGGGACTCCACCGGATCTACGCGAGCTGTGACACCCCCGCAACCTCGCGTCGTCCCGGTTGCTGGCCGGGCTCGGCATGACGTACGAGGGGCGGCATCGGCACACCGCGTTGATCCGGGACGGCTGGCGGGACTCCGAGGTGTTCGGCCTCCTCGAAGCGGAATGGCGGCCGCACCCCGGCGATGGACGGTGATCTCGCTGGTGCGGGCCCATCCGGGTAAGGGCGCGGCCACCGTTGTCGGCACGGGCCGGGCCGGGACGTTCCGGTTCGGCAAGGGTGTGGCCGGTCGGTCCCGGGCCGGGCTCAGGGTGTGGGGCGCGCTGCGGGCCCGGCCGCGGCCCGGGTGGTGAACACGGGTACGAGTCCGGGTGCGAAACCGGTCGTCGCCGTGGGTGCGGCGGCCGCCTGGGCGGCGGCGGCCTTCTTGATCGCCTCGCGGATCCGCGGGTAGGTGCCGCAGCGGCAGATGTTCTGGATCCCGTCGATGTCGGCGTCGGTCGGCGCCGGGGTGCGGCGCAGCAGGGCGACGGCCGTCATGATCTGGCCGGGCTGGCAGAAGCCGCACTGGGCGACGTCGCACTCCAGCCAGGCCTCCTGGACGGGATGCAGGACCTCGCCGTCGGCCAGGCCCTCGATGGTGGTGACCGTCCGGCCGGCGCAGTCCTTGACCGCCGCCGTGCACGGCTGGAACTCCTCGCCGTCCAGGTGGCTGGTGCAGGCGCGGCAGACGCCGACCCCGCAGCCGTACTTGGGGCCGGTGACGCCGAGCTTGTCGCGCAGCACCCAGAGCAGTGGCATGTCGTCCGGCGCCTCGACGGTGACCGGCTGCCCGTTGAGGACGAAGGTGTGGCTGGGCATGGGGAGTCGGGCCCTTCGAAGAGGTCGGTGGCGGCGGCGGACCGGGGCCGCCGGGGGAGTGCGGGCGGCGGGTTCAGAAGTCGAGCGGGAAGGAGCGCGGGGCGGTTCCGGTCGCGCGGGCGTAGGCGTTGGCGACCGCGGCCGAGGCCGCCGGGACGCCCAGCTCGCCCGCGCCGCCGGGTGGACCGCTCGGCGGCAGCAGGTGGATCTCGACCGAGGGCGGGGTGTCCCGCTGCCGGGCGTAGCGGAAGTCCGAGAAGCTGCCCTCGCGGACGGCGCCGTGGTCGATGTGGTTGCCGGCCCGGAGGATCACCGAGATGCCGTCGATCAGCGCGCCCGTCAACTGGGCCTCCAGACCACTGGGGTTGATCACGCGGCCCACGTCGGCGGCGATCACCGCCCGGGTGACCCGCGGCCGGCGGGGATCGGAGGCGTCCAGCTCGACCAGGTAGGCGACCCGGCCGCCGTTCTCGTCGTGGTAGCCGATGCCCTGGGCCTGGCCGGCGGGCATCGGGCGGCCCCACCGGCCGGCCTGGGCGACCTTGTCCAGGACGGCCCGGCCCTGGGCGTCGCGCAGCCGGGCCCGGCGGAAGGCGACCTGGTCCTGGCCGAGCCGCCGGGCCAGTTCGTCCATCATGATCTCGTCGGCGACCCGGACGGTGCCCGAGTAGACCGAGCGCCAGCTGCCGGTGGGCACCTCCAGCGGCACCTCGGAGAGCAACTGGGTCGGGACGCCGACGTCGTACGGGTTCTTCTCGCTGAGCAGGAAGAAGGCCTGGGCGAGGCTGATCCCGGCCACCGAGAGGTTGAACCCGGCGGCGGTGAGCGCCTCGCCGAGGCCGTGCCGGAAGTCGGTCCGCACGGTGGCGACCCGGTGTTCGTAGCTGAGCACCTGCCCCAGGCCGTAGGTGGCGCGCACCCGGTGGTGGCTGGCGGGGCGCATCCGGCCGTGGCGCATGTCGTCGTTGCGGGTCCACATCAGCTTGACCGGGCGGCCCGCCGCCCGGGAGATCTGGGCGGCCTCCAGCGCGGCGTCGAAGAACAGCCGCCGCCCGAACGAGCCGCCGCCGCGCACCACATGGACGGTGACGGCGTCCTGCGGCAGGCCGAGTTCGGCGGCGATCGTCTGCTGGGCCACGATCGGGGTCTGCGAGGCGAACCAGATCTCGGCCCGGTGGGGGCGCACGTCGGCGACGGCGGTCAGCACCTCCATGGGCGCGTGGTTGACGAAGGCGAAGTCGAACTCGCCGTCCACGTACTGGGTGAGCAGCGGCGGGACGAGGAACGGGGCGTGGGCGGCGCGGAGTCGGGCCCGGATGTCGGCGTCGGAGAGCGCCGCGACCGGACCGGGGTTCCAGGAGGTGCGGAGCGCGTCGCGGGCCTTGAGCGCCTGGTCGAAGGTTTCTGCCAGGACGGCCACGCCGCTCGGGATCCGCACCACGCCGAGGACGCCGGGCATGGTGCGGGCGGCCGAGGCGTCCAGGGACCTGAGGGTGCCGTTGATGGTGGTCGGGCGGGCGACCACGGTCGGCACCGCGCCGGGGACGGCGAGGTCGCCGGCGTACTTCGCGCGGCCGGTGACGATGGACCGGGCGTCGATCCGCCCGGTCCGCCGGCCCACCAGACGCTGCTGGTCGGCCGGCTTCGGGGTGGCGGGCACGGCCGGGACGGCCACGGCGGCGGCCTCGGCGGCGAGTTCGCCGAAACCGGCCCGACGGCCGTCGGGGGCGAGGACGGCGGAGTCGGCGGTGCGCAGCGTGTCGGCCGGCAGCGACCAGCGGCGGGCGGCGGCGGTGACCAGCCGGGCGCGGGCGGCGGCGGCCGCCGCGCGGACCGGGTCGTACAGCGAGCGCACCGAGTTGGAGGCGCCGGTGAGCTGGTTGAACAGCAGGTCGGGGCGGCCGTCGGAGAGCGGGACGTCGACGTCGCCGAGCCGGGCGTCGAGTTCGTCGGCGACGAGCATCGCGATGGTGGTGGTGAGGCCCTGTCCGACCTCCAGCCGGGGGAGGTGGAGCGCGGCGCGACCGCCGGGGGTGATCTCCAGGACCAGCAGGTGGGCGGTGGGCAGTCCGGCCACGATCAGCGCGTCGCCGAGGTCCAGGATGTCGGGGATGCCGGGCAGACCGAGCGACTGCGGTGTCTCGGCGGCCCGTTCTGCGGCGGCGGCGTGGGCGGTGGCGGGTGCGGCGGCGTCGAGTCCCGCCCGGGCGGCGACGGTGAGGGTGGGGGCGGCCAGCAGATAGGTGAGGAACCGGCGGCGGCCGGTGGGCCTGGCGGCACGGTCGGCGGCGGCCTGGGCGGCGGTGTCCCGCCCGCTGCCCGGGGATGCGACGGAGGTGCTGATGGCAGGAGCCCTTCGAGCCGGGGTCGGCTCCGGCCGGGCGGCCTCGGCGGCCCCGGCCCCGGTGCCGGATCACGAACGCGGTCGAGCATAGGAGGGGGCTACTGGCCGGTCAACACGGGCACTTCGGGCCGGAACGGGCATCTGCGGGGATGTCGGATGGGGCGGATACGGACGGCACGGCAGGGCGTGGTGGCGGCCGCGGTACCGCTGTCCGGGTGATGGCCGGGCCCTGCCCGTACGGGGGTTCGCCGCTCGGCCGCGGGTCCGGCCCGGGGTGTCCGCGGGCCCGCCGGCGAGCGGGGCCGCAAAGCCGCGGGAGGTGGCCGTGCGGGTGGTCGGAGCGGACCGGGGCGGCCCGCTCCGACCACCCGCGGGCGTCAGCCCTCCTCGGGGGCCGGGAACCCGAACCGCGCCAGCAGCTCGGCGGTGTCGAGCAGTTGGACGCCGAGCCCGGCGACCTCGGCCAGCCCCTGCTCGCTGGTGCGGGAGATCGCGTCGGGCACGGCCACCACCCGGTAGTCCCGCTCGCTGGCCTGGATCAGGGTGGCCCGGGGGCAGTTCGGGAAGTTGCAGCCGACGAGGACGACAGTGTCCACGCCGTGCCCCTCCAGCAGCTCCTGCAGGGCCGTCCGGTAGAACGCGCCCCAGCGCGGTTTGAAGATCGCGTACTCGCTCGGACCCAACTCCTGGGCCCGCCCGGCCAGCAGGAGCTCGGGGTCGAGCGGGGGCGCGCCGGGCGGGGCGAGCGCCGGGGCGAGCCCGCTCCCCTCGGAGCCGGGCGCGACCAGGTCGGTGCCGGAGGCCAGCAGCGTCCGGCGGACCAGGTCGGCGTTGCCGCCGCCCTTCTCGTACAGCCGGACGACGTGGACCACCGGGCGGCCGGCGGCGCGGAAGGCCTCGACCGTCCGGCGCACCTGCGGCAGCACCTCGGTCGTGCCGGGGATGCCGTAGGGGCTCTCGGAGAGGAAGTCCCGCTGCAGGTCGATGGTGACCAGGGCGGAGGACGCCGGGTGCGGGGCGAGGTGCGGGTCGGCCGTCGTCATGCCGCCTCGATCAGGTCGGCGAGGAAGCGCTGCTCGATCCGCTCGACCGTGCGGAAGTCGTCGACGCTGACCTCCTGGAGGTCGATGGTGCGGCCGGAGATGCTCTCCAGCAGGTAGATGAACTCCAGGAAGTCCAGGGAGTCGATGAGGCGGCCCTCGATGAGGTCCTCCTCGCGGTCGATCTCCCGGTCCAGCTCGGGGTTCTTGGCGTTGATCCACTCGATGATCTGCTGCATGACAGCTCCTGGGAGGTTTCGAAGGGTGCGCCGGCGACGCGTCCGTGACGGAGTCCGCGGGGACGGCGCCGGCCCGGCAGGCGGTAGGACGGACGGGCGGTACGGGCGGCGCTCAGGCGGTGGTGCCCCCGGCGCGGCCCACCAGGAGGCGGGCCGACTGCTCGGCGGTGGGCAGCACCTCGATGTCCGACAGCCCGGCCGCCGTCATCAACTCCGCCATCTCGGCGGTGGTGTAGCTGCGGCCGCCGCTCCAGAGGGCGAGGGCGGAGAGGTTGTGCAGGGTGGTGAAGACCGGCGCGGTGCGGGACTCCTCCAGGAAGTGGCCGTGCACCAGGACCCGGCCGCCGGGGCGCAGCGCCGCCGCCGACCGCCGCAGGATGGAGAGGCAGTTCTCCGGGCTCTCCTGGTGCAGCACGTTGGAGAGCAGCACGACGTCTGCGTCGGTGCCGAAGGCGTCCCGGTAGTAGTCGCCGGTCCGGGCGGTGATCCGGTCGGCCAGACCGGCCTCGCCGATCACCTTGCCCGCCAGCTCGGCCACCGGCGCGAGGTCGACCACCTCGGCCCGCAGCCCCTCCCAGACCCGGCAGAACGCGATGCTGTAGCTGCCCGCGCCGCCGCCGACGTCGATCAGCCGCCGGGCGTCCTCGGGCGGCAGCGCCCGGGCGACGGCCTCCGCCGTCCGGGAGTTGTACTCGTGCATGCCGAGGATGAAGTCCTCGACGTACGCCGGGTCGTCGGTGAGCCGGCCGCTGCGGTCCTCGACCGCGCGGCCCTGCTCCAGGGCCTGGCCGAGCCGGCCCCAGGGCTGGTACCAGCGGCCCATCACCCGGACCCAGCGCACCAGCGACTCCGGCGAGCCGGTGGTGAGCAGGCGCTCGGCGGTGCGGGTGTTGCGGTACCCGCCGTCGGGGTCCCGGGTCAGCAGCCGCAGGGCGGTCGCGGCGTCGAGCAGCCGCAGCGCGGAGTCCGCGGGGACGGCGCAGCGCTCGGCGACCTCGTCGACGCCCAGCGGGCCGTCGGCGAGCGCGTCGAACACCGCGAGTTCGACCGCGGCGATCAGTACCTGGGAGTGCCAGTAGCCGAACGCCAGCTGGCTGACCTGGGTCAGTCCGAGGTCCAGGGCCATGGGGTCACGTCCTTTCGGAGGGTCGGAGGGAGTCGGGGACCGCGTCGCCGGGGCGGGCGGCGTCGCCGGCGAGGGCGGCCCGGAACTCCTCGCGGAGCCGGGCGACCACCCGCCCGGCGGGCTCGACGGCCGTGATCCGCCCGCTGCCGAGGCCGGCGTAGCGGGCCATGGCGTCGATCCGGCCCTCGGCCTCGACGGTGGGGGCGGCCGCGGAGCCGCGCGGCACCGGACGGCGGACCCCCATCACGGTGGTCCAGGCGATCAGGGTGGCCGGCGGCGGCTCGGGCGAATCGGTGACCGGCCCGCGCAGCACCCGGTGCGGACGGCCGGGCCAGCCGATCGAGAAGCGGTCGGTGATCAGGGTGTCCGCGCCGGTCGCCGCGACCACGGCCTTCTTGTAGTCGTCGTGCGCGGCGGACTCCGCGGTGGTCACGAAGACCGTGCCGCACAGCGCCCCGCTCGCCCCGGCCCGGAGCGCGGCCAGCAGGCCGGCGCCGTCGGTGACGGCGCCGGACACCAGCGCGGGCGGCTCCTGGTCGTAGGCGGCCAGCAGCTCGGCGAGCGGCCGGGTGCCGAGGTGGTGGCCGCCGGCCTCGGTGCCCTGCAGCACGACGGCGTGGGCGCCCAGCGCCGCGGCGGCGGCCGCGTCCTCGGGCGTGCCGACCTGGACGACCAGCCGGTGGCCGGCGTCGAGCACCCGGCGGGCCTCGGCCTCCGGCGGCAGACCGTAGCTGTTGAGCACGAGCTGCCGGTCGGCCGCCTCGATCAGCGCGCCGATCTGCTCCGGGAGCAGCCGGCCCGACACCTCGGGGATCAGATTGACGCCGAAGGTGCGCGCCGTGCGGCGGGCGGTGTCGCCGATCAGCTCGACGGCCAGCGCACGGTCGCCCTTGTAGAGCGCGACCGTGCCCAGCGCGCCCGCCTCGCTGACGGCGGCGGCCAGGGCCGGTCCGGCGATGCCGCCCATACCGGCCTGCACCAGGGGGAACTCCACGCCGAGCGCGGCGGCGCCGCGCTCGGCCGCGGCGAGCACCCGGGCCCGCTCCCCGGTGTCAGGCGCGGACATCGCGCACCCGGGCCAGGGCCTTCTCGGCGGTGCCGTGGGCGAGCAGCATCGCGTGCACCCAGCGCTCGACGCCGAACGCGGTGCAGCTGCTGTGCGCGGTCGCGCCGCCCGAGGTGATGCCGAGCCGCTCGCCGAAGAAGTTGCGGTGGCGGTTGACCGAGGCGATCGCGGTGCCGTCGGTGGCGACGAACTCGTACTTCACCGGGTCCAGGGCCATCAGCTTCGCCCGGGAGCCGGTCCGGTCGTAGAACGGGTCGTTGGCGGGCTGGTACGACAGCTCGACGCCGAGGCGCCCGGCCAGCTCCTCGACGAAGACCCGGGAGGTGGCGAGGTGGTCGCGGGCACCGTCGGCCGAGCCGAAGTACACGACCTCGCGCATGTGGAAGCCCCAGAGCCGGCGCAGGCCGTCGTAGTGGTCCTCGTTGCGGAAGCAGCGGCCGACGGCGGTCAGCCGCAGCTCCTCGCCGACCTCCTGGCCCTCCAGCGAGAGCAGCACGCCGTAGCAGGTGGCCGAGGGCAGCACGTAGCCGGTGGGCTCGACGGGCTGCCGGCCGGCCTCCGCACCGGCCGCCAGCTCGTCGACGGCCTGCTCGGACAGGCGGGCCGCGAGCACCCCGAGGTGGGGGAAGTTCCGGAAGTAGTCGAGCTTGGCCAGGCCCTCGACGGGCAGCAGCGGCGGGCCCACCACGGCGGGCGCGGCGACCTGGTCGGCCAGGCCGGTGAAGAGCGCGTCGAGCTCCAGCAGCAGCGCGGCCCGGTCGGGGTCGAGGGCGACCAGGCCGGGGCCGGGGTCGCGCAGCCGGACGGCGGCGGGCTCTACGGTCGATGTCATGCGAGCGGTACCTCGTTCTCGTGGATGGTTCCGGTGGGGCCGGTGGGCTGGTGGTTCCGGTGGTTCCGGCGAACCTGACGGGCCGGTGGTCCCGGCGGGGCCGAGGGTTCAGGCGGCCTTCGGTGCGAGCACGCCGATCCGGCGGTAGAAGGCGGTGGTGCGGCTGACGATCGCGTCGTGGACCGGCCCCCGGGCCGGGTCGGCCAGCAGCCGGGTGCGGAAGGCGAACGGGTCGGGGATGCCGGCGTCCCGGTAGACGTCCACGCTGTAGAGCTGCTGGATCGAGGCGTTGATGTACTTCTCGATGTACTGCCGGGCGGCGGTCAGCTCCTGCTCGTCGCCGGCCTCGCGCAGCCGGTCCCAGAGCGCGCGGACCAGCTGGGCGCCGAACGCGATGTGCCGGGACTCGTCCTGGTGGTGGACCCGGTTGATCGCCCGGATCGTCTCCGGCAGCGCGGTGTCACCGGCCATCTTGCTGTTGAAGTGGTCCACGATCTGCTCGAAGATCAGGATCCGGCTGAACACGATGAAGTTGTCGAACAGCGCGGAGTGCTTCTGGTCGCCGAAGCTCATCGCCCGGTTGGGGTAGAGCTTCCCGCCGTAGCGCAGGCAGAACTCGGCGAAGAACCACATGTGTTCGTTCTCCTCCCCCAGGAAGTGGTGGAAGAACGGCGTGGGGATCTCGTAGCCCGGGGCGTGGATGCGCGCCACGACCTCCTGCATCAGCTCGCGGATGCCGTGCACGTTCAGGCTGTAGAAGTTGACGCTCTCCCACTTGGCCAGCGTCAGGTACTGCTCGCGGGTGAGCTCGGCGGCCGCGTCGGTGCCGTGGACCGTCATCAGGTCCTCGCTCATCCACAGGGCACCCTCGGGGATGCTCTCCGGCCAGTCGAAGGTCTGGTACGGGTTGTAGTACTCGTTCTCGGCGGCGGTGGTCAGGCGCTCGACGGCGGTGCTGACCTCCTCGTCCCAGATGGCGGGTGCGGTGCTGCTCATGGGTGCGTGCTCCTGTGCGACGGAGGGCTTCTGGGCTACTTCGGGCGTACTTTGGGCGTACTCCGGGCGTACTTGGGCGATCGTCGGGCGTGCTCCGAGGTACGTGGACGTACTTCGGGCGTGACCGGACCTACGCCGGGCGTACTCCGGCTGGGCGTACTTCGGTGGTGGGGGAGGGAGGTCGGGTCAGGAGCCGGCGACCGGGAGGGTGTCGAGGCCCGGCAGGCCGGCCGCGCTCTCCACGAGCAGCCGCTCGAAGGCGCGCAGCAGGCGCTCGATCTCCGGACGGGGGATCAGCGCGGTGTCGGCCATCAGGTACAGCAGGCAGGTGTCCGGCTCGTAGGTGGTGTGCACGAAGAAGTCGGCGTCCTGGCGTTCCCAGGTGCCGATCAGCGAGACCTCGGTCTTCTCGGTGAGCGCCCGCAGCTGCTCCGCGGAGCCGTCGGTGGCCGGCAGCCGCTCCCAACGGTCGTGCAGGCGGACGTCGTTGAAGAAGGACGCGAGCCGCAGGGCACCGCCGCTCGCCTCCCGGGCCGCGTCGATCACCCCGTCGACCACCAGCGGGTCGTACTGCGCGAAGCGGTAGGCGTTCATGCCGGCGAGGAAGGTGGCGCGGATGACCTCCTCGAAGGTCGGCCGGGCCACGTCCAGCGAGAACAGCGCGTTGGCGGTCATCGCGGCGACCAGGCGGCGGCTGCGCTCGTCGTGCCGGTTGACGGCGATCAACTGCAGGACGGCGGTGCTGTTCCCGGTGTACGCGCCGAGCAGCGCGGCCGTCCCGGCGAGCAGGACGGTACCGGTGCTGACCCCGCAGCGGTCGGCGAGCGCGCTGGCGGCCACCGCGGTGGCGGGCGAGTCCATGCGCAGCCGGACGAACCGCTCGGCGGCGTCCGTGACCGGGGAGGCTTCGCCCGCGACCGGCGGGAACCGTGTGGCCGGGAACATCGTGGGCGGCAGGCCCGCGAGGCTCCGGCGCCAGTAGTCGACCGAGGCGGCGCCGCGGGCGGCGCCCGGGCCCTCGGTCTCGAACCCCGCCTGGTCCAGCGGCTGCCAGGCCGGCGGCTCCGGGTCCTGCCCGGCGAGCAGGGCGCGCAGGTCCTGCTCGACCTGCTGCACGCCCCAGAAGTCGACGCCCAGGTGTGAGAAGACCAGCGCTACCTGGACCGGCTCGCCCTGCTCCGTCACCACGGCGCAGCGGAACGGCCACTCCTCGCGGTGCCGGAAGGGTTCGGCCGCCAGCGCCCGGGACACCTCGTCGGCGACCGTCGCGCCCTCGCCCGGCGGGGCCTCGTGGACGGGGACGGCGAGCTCGCCGGAGGCCGACACGTGCTGCACCGGCCCCTGCCCGGTCTGCTCGAACCGGGTGCGCAGTGCCTCGTGGCGCGAGAGCAACCGGCCCAGTGCGTCTTCGATCTGATGGAGCGTCAGGCCGGGTGGTGCGGACACGACCCGGGGGATGTTGTAGTAGTGGGCGCCTTCGTCGAGCCACTGGATGGACTTCCAGATGGCGCGCTGACCCCAGGTCATCGGGGCGCTCCCGGTCCGGTCCCCGTGGAACCGGAGGGAGCCGACACGACGTTGTTCCATGCCTATGCCTCTCGGGGCTGCGCCGCGTCAGCGGCGCGGTCGGTTGACGGCGTGGTGCGGTGCGGTGATGCGGTGGGGCTGCCGCGTCCTCGGCCGGGCGCCACGGCAGTGGGGCGCCTCGGGGGTGCGGTGCATCGCTCGGGGACGTGCGGGCGAACCCGGTCGACCGCCGTAGGCGGCCGGCCCGGCGGAACGCGAGGCGGGAGCGGTGCGGCGGTGCGGAGGGCGGACCGGCGGTCGCGGGGACGGTGCGGCGTGAAGTCCGGTGGAGGGTGGGACGCCGCGGGGGGTGGGGCTGGCTGTGGGCCTCGCCCTCGGTCCGGCTTCCAGAGGTGCGGGGCCACCGATCGGGCGGCGGCCCACGTCGACCCCGGTCCGAGGTGAAGGACGGAGACACCGACCCGGCCGGCCGGTTTGCTCCCTTCCGCTTCGGACCCTAGCGACCACCGCTTCGGGTTGTCCAGCACCTTCCGGCGGCCCGCGCCGCTCCTCGGCCGGGCGGGCCGAACCACCCGGCCCGCCCGGAACCGGCAGTTCCACGAATTCCTTGACGTGACCACTGGTCTAGTCCAAGCTGATCGCGGCGCACGATCATGAGCAGCAGCGGAACAAAATCGGTTGTCACCCACGCCCGCCGCTCCGCCGACCGCCCGGGTACCCCGTGGCTCCTGCTCGCGCCGAACCGCACAGCCGCCGGTCCTGCTTCGGGGTGTCTTCCAGCACCGGTACGAACGACCGCGGTCGACGTCGCGTCACGCGTCCGCTCCCTTGCCCGCCGGCCCGGCAGTCCGCCGGTTCCGTCCGTCCGTCCTTCCGGTCCACGTCCTGTCGTTCGCCCTGCACGTCGTTCATCCGGCTCGCCGTTCGCCCTGCACGTCGTTCACCCTGCATGTCGTTCACCCGGCTCGTCGGGCCGGTGCCTCACCGGTCCGCCGGCTTCGTCAGCACACTTGTCCACGGGGGTTTTCAAGGTGTCGTCATCCGTTCCGTCTGCCGACGCCGGCTGGCTCGGCAGCCGCGTCAGGCGCTGGCGCGCCGTCGTCGAGCTGCTGCGCCATGCCGGGGCCGGCCTGCTCGTGTCGGGCGCCGTGGTCCACCTCGTGGTCGGGCTGCTGCCGATCGCGTTCATCGCCTGGACCAGCCGGGTCATCGCGGACATCCCGGCCGCCGCGGCGGCCGGGGGCACCACGGGAGCGGACTGGGAGAAGGTCGCCGCGGCGCTCGGCATCGCCGTCGGGGCGTTCGTGCTGCAGCAGTTGCTGACCCCGTTCCAGACCGTGGTCAGCGAGGTGGTCACCCGCCGGGTGGACGGCGCCTGCATCGGCCGGCTGATGGACGGCGCGCTGAACGACCTGCCCGCGGCGGAGCTGGAGCGGCAGGACGTGCTCGACCTGCTCTCGGACGCCCGCAGCGCCTTCGACCGGGCCCGGCCCACCCCGGGCGACGCCGCCGCCGGAGCCCTGGCGCTGATCGCCCGCTACGCCCAACTGGCGGGCGCCGCCGTGATGGTGGCGGTCACGCTGGGTGTCCTCCCCGGGGTCATGGTGGCCCTCACCGCCCTGGTCATCCGCTTCGGCCAGCGCGGCTCGCTGGGCCGCTTCGCCACCCTGCTTGGCTCGCTGGCCGGCCCGCGCCGCCGGGTCGGCTATCTGCGGCGGGCCGCCGGCGGGCCCGAACTCGCCAAGGAGACCCGGATGCTGGGGCTGCTGCCCTGGCTGCTCGGCCGTCACGAGCGGGAGGCCCGCGAATACCTCGAACCGCTCTGGACCGGGCGCCGCCGGCTGCTCTTCTGGCCCTTCGTCGGCCTCGCGGTGGTCGGTCTGCTCGGCGGCGGCACCGCGCTCGTGGTCCTGGCCCGCAGCGGGGTCGACGGCACGCTGTCGCTGCTCCAGCTCTCGGTGGCGCTCCAGGCCGTGCTGATCCCGATGCGCTTCGGCGTCTACTTCCCGGAGAGCGACGTCCAGACCCAGTACGGGCTGGCGGCCTACGACTCCCTGGTCCGCTTCGAGGCCCTGGCCCGCGCCCGGGTGCCCGCGCGGCCCGGCGTCGGCCCCGCGCCGGACTCCGCCGCCGGGACCTCGCCCGCCGGTATGTCGCCCGCCGGGGCCTCGCCCGCGATCGACGGTCCGATCCGCTTCGAGAACGTCGCCTTCCGCTACCAGGAGGACGGCCCCGACGTGCTGCGCGGCCTGGAGCTGGAGCTGCGGCCGGGCCGGTCCACCGCGATCGTCGGCCTCAACGGCTCCGGCAAGACCACCCTGGTCAAGCTGCTGGCCGGGCTCCACGAGCCGACCGAGGGCCGGATCACCGCCGGCGGCACCGACCTCGCCGGGCTGCCCGCCGAGGCGTGGCAGCGCCGGATCGCCGTCATCTTCCAGGACTTCACGCGCTACCAGCTCACCGCCGCGGAGAACATCGGGATGGGCCGGCCGGAGCTGCTCGGCGACCGCGAGGCGCTGCTCGCCGCCGCCGAACGGGCCGGAGCGGCCGAGATCGTCGCGCGGCTCCCGAAGGGCCTGGACACCGTCCTGTCCACCCAGTACGAGGGCGGCAGCGACCTCTCCGGCGGGCAGTGGCAGCGCATCGCGCTGTCCCGCGCCCTGCTCGCGGTGGACGCCGGCGCCTCGCTGCTGATCCTCGACGAGCCCACCGCACAGCTCGACGTGCGCGCCGAAGCGGCCTTCTTCGACCGCTTCCTGGAGATGACCGAGGGCATCACCAGCGTGATCATCGCCCACCGGTTCTCCAGCGTGCGCCGCGCGGACCGGATCGTCGTGCTGGCCGACGGCGGCGTGGCGGAGAGCGGCACCCACGAGCAGCTGATGGAACTCGACGGCCGCTACGCCGAGCTGTTCAGGATCCAGGCGGAGCGGTTCGCGCGCGACGAGGAATCCGGCGACGGCCCGACCGACGCGCAGGACCCGGACGGACAGGAAGAGGACCGCACCATGCGCCCGGTGGGTGCCCGATGACCACACTGTTCCACGCCGTGCGCCGGCTGCTGCGGCTCGCCGTGCACTGCGACTCCCGTCGCCTGACCCACGCCGTCCTGCTGATGACCGTCGGCTACCTGGCCACACCGCTGATCGCGGTCAGCCTCAAGGAGCTGACCACGGCCGCCATCGACGGCACCGGCTCGGCCGCCACCTGGCTGGCGCTGACCACGGCGCTCCTGCTGGTCGTCGAGCTGACGATGAATCACTTCGCCCACCTCTCCTACTTCGAGCTGGGTGAGCTGGAGGAGCTCAGCCTGCAGGCCGAGGTGATCTCGATCGCCCACGGCGACCGCGGCCTGGAGAAGCTGGACCGCGCCGACGTCGCCGACGCCCTGACCCTGATCCGCGAGGAGCTGCCGCGCACCCGCGCCGCGCTCGAAGCCGTCCTCCAACTCGGCGGGCTGGGACTCCAGATGGCCGTCACCGCCGTCCTGCTCGGGCTGCTCAACCCGTGGCTGCTGCTGCTCCCGCTGTTCGCCGTGGTGCCCGTGCTGGTCGGCAACCGGGCCCAACTCCTGGTCGACCGGGGCAAGGAGGCCACCGCGCCGGAGAACCGGCTGGGCCGGCACCTGCTCGAACTCGCCACCACCCACGCCTCCGTGAAGGAGGTGCGGCTGTCCGGCGCCGCGTCGGTGCTCATCGAGCGCCACGGCCGCGACTGGCGGCGCGCCACCGGCACCCTGGCCCGCGCCCACGCCAAGGCCGGACTGCTGCGCGCGGCAGGGCAGTTGGCCTTCGCCGCCGCGTACGGCGGTGCGATCTACCTGGTGGCCCGGCAGACCGTGAACAACGGCGCCGGCGCCGGCATCGGCGACGTCATCCTGGTCATCACGCTGGCCGCGCAGGTCAGCCTGCAGGTCTCCAGCGCGCTCACGCTGCTCTCGGTGCTCCAGGGCGCCGGCCGCACCCTGCAGCGACTGGACGGGCTCCGCGAGCCGCACCGGGAGGAGGCGGCTGGCGGCACCGTACCCGAGGCCATGACGGCCGGCATCCGCCTGGAGGGCGTCACCTTCCGGTACCCGGGCCAGCAGCGGGCCGTCCTGGACGACGTCACCCTGGACATCCCGGCGGGCGCCGCGCTCGCCGTCGTCGGCGAGAACGGCGCCGGCAAGAGCACGCTGGTCAAGCTGCTGTGCGGGCTCTACCGGCCCACCTCCGGCCGGATCCTGATCGACGGCGTCGACCTGGAGGAGTGCGACCCGCAGCTCTGGCAGCGCCGGGTGGCCACGCTGTTCCAGGACTTCGCCCGGCTGGAGCTGAGGCTGCGGGACAACGTGGGCATCGGGGACCTGGAGCGGCTGGACGACGACGCGGCGCTTACCCGGGTTCTGGAGAGCGCCGACTGCGGCCCGGCGCTGGCCCGGGTCGACGGCGACCTCGACGGGCTGCTCGGCCGCGGCTACGGCGACGGGGCCGAACTCTCCGGCGGCCAGTGGCAGAAGCTCGGCCTGGCCCGGGCCCTGCTGCGCCGCCGCCCGCTGCTGGTGGCGCTCGACGAACCGGCCTCCGCCCTGGACGCCACCGCCGAGCACGCGCTGTTCGAGCACTTCGCCGACCTCGCGGCCCAGGCTCGGGCGGACACCGGAGCGGTCACCCTGCTGGTGTCGCACCGCTTCTCGACGGTGCGGATGGCGGACCTGATCGTGGTGCTGGAGGGCGGCCGGGTGTCGCAGGTCGGCAGCCATGCCGAACTCGCCGCCGCGGAGGGCCTGTACGCGGAGCTCTACCGACTGCAGGCCCGCGTCTACCGCTGAGCTCTGCCGTCGGCGGGTCCGCGCCCGTCGCAGGGCTCTGCCGTCGGTGGGTCCGCGCCCGTCGCTGAGCTCTGCCGTCGGCGGGTCCGCGTTCGCTGCTGGGCTCTGCCGTCGGTGGGTCCGCGCCCGTCGCTGGGCCGACGGCCCGGTCCCGCCCCCTTCGCCGGGGCCGGACCGGGACCGGACCGGCCCCGGCGGCGAAGTGGCCCACTCCTGTGCCATACCACTGGCCCTGTCGGCCGGTCCACCCGCTCCCTAGCATTGATCCTGTCAGTGCGACCGAGCGGCCGACGGCCGCCCGACCCGGGAGAGCTGTGTCGATTCGATCCGTCCCACCGGCCGGGGCCCGGCGGACCCTCGCCGCCGCCCAGTTGATCAGCTCGATCGGCGACGGCGCGTACTTCACCTGCTCGGCGCTGTACTTCACCCACGTCGTCGGCCTCTCGGCAGCCCGGCTCGGCCTCGGCCTGGCCGTCGCCTGGGCGATCGGCTCGCTGGCGGGAGTCCCGCTCGGCCACCTCGCCGACCGGCGCGGGCCGCGGGGCACGGCGGTGCTGCTGGCCCTGGCCACCGGTGCGGCCGTCGCCTCCTTCCTGGTCGTCCACTCCTTCGCGGCGTTCCTGCTCGCCGCCTCCGTGTACGCCACGACGCAGTCCGGGCTCACGGCCGCGCGCCAGGCGCTGGTCGGCGGCCTCGTTCCGCGCGAGGAGCGCACCGAACTGCTCGCCCGGCTGCAGTCCACCCTCAACGCGGGACTGGCGCTCGGCGCGGCCCTCGGTGGCGTCGTCCTGACCGTCGGCACGCGGACGGCCTTCCTCGCCGCCTTCCTGGTGACCGCGCTGGGCTTCCTGGGCGCCGGACTGACGCTGCTGCGACTGCCCGAGGTGGCGCCCGGCCGGGACCGGACCGGCGCCGCGCCCCGGCTGGAGGTGCTCGCGGACCGGCCGTTCGCGGTGGTGACCCTGCTCAACACCGTCCTGTTGCTGCGGATGCCCCTGCTCAGCCTGGTGATCCCGCTCTGGATCGCCGAACGGGCGCCCGGGCTCGGCTGGTTGGGGTCGGGCCTGTTCGTCCTCAACACGGTCGGGGTGATGCTCTTCCAGGTGCGGGTGGCCCGCCGGGTCACCGGACTGCGGACCGCCTCGCGGGCCGTGCGCGAGGCCGGCGTCGTCCTGCTCGTCTCCTGCGTGGTCTTCGCCCTGGCCGCCGCCGCGGGCCTGCCGCCCTGGGCGCTGGGCGGGCTGCTGGTCGCCGCCGCGGCGCTCCAGGTGGCCGGTGAGCTGCGGCAGTCGGCCGGCTCCTGGCAGATCGCCTTCGACCTGGCGCCGGCCCATCAGACCGGCCAGTACCAGGGGTTCTTCGGCTCGGGCGTGGCCGTGGCACGCACGGTCGGTCCGCTACTGCTCACCACGCTGCTGCTGAGCTGGGGCACGCCGGGCTGGCTGCTGCTGGGCGCACTGTTCGCGGCGGCCGGCTGGGCGATGGGGCCGGCGGTGCGTTGGGCGGAGCACCGCCGCCCGGGAGCGGTGGCGGTGCCGCAGGCGGCGCAGGCGCTACCCGCGCGCATCTGATGGGCCCTCATCAGCGGGCGGACGCTGTCCGGATGGTGAGGGGTGCGGACGGCCTGCGGTGGATTTTGCGCCAAATCCTGCTCCGATAACGGAAATTGCCGGACAGATGGCGTCGCACCAGAATAATCCACGGCGGTACGTGGTCTTCCCCTCCCGAGGAGCGGCTGCCAGGCTGACCGGGTTTGCAGAACCGGAGGAGGTTACGTGTCCCGTATCACCAGTCTCGCGCTGGCGGTCGCCAGCGCGTTCGCGCTCGTCGCCGGCACCACCGCCGCCGCCTCGGCGGCACCCGACCCGGGCGCGGCGGCCGCCGAGGCCCGGGTCGACCCGGTCGCCTGGGCACCGTGCAATCCCGACCCGTCCAAGCCGGACCCCGGGATATACGACTGCGCCGTCTACCCGGTGCCGCTGGACTACGCGCACCCGTCCGGCGAGAAGATCGGCATCGCCATGATGCGCCGGCGCGCGGGTGACCCGGCGAAGCGGATCGGCTCACTGTTCCTCAACCCCGGCGGTCCGGGCGGCAGCGGCTACCTCTGGGCGACCACGACCCGCTTCGAGCCCGAGGTCCAGGCCCGGTTCGACCTGATCGGCTTCGATCCGCGCGGCGTCGGCCTGAGCAACCCGCTGAAGTGCTTCGGCACCGACGAGGAGGCCAACGGCGTCTTCGACCGGCTGACCGGGGTGCCCGTCACCAAGGCCGAGATCGACGGCACGCTGGCCGCCACCCGGGACTACACCGACGCCTGCGACCGCAACGCCGGTCCGCTGATCGAGCACATGTCGACCGAGAACGTGGTCCGTGACCTCGACCGGATGCGCCGCGGGGTCGGCGACCGCCAACTCTCCTTCGCCGGCTTCTCCTACGGCACGCTGATCGGCGCCACCTACGCCAACATGTACCCCGACAAGGTCCGCGCGGTGATCATCGACGGCAACGTCGACCCGAACCTGCGGCTGCACGACGGCCTGGAGTACGACCGGCAGCGCGCGAACGGCTTCGAACTCGCCCTGGACGAGTACCTGAAGCGCTGCGAGGCGGCCGGTGCGCCGCGCTGCGCCTTCGGCGCGGGCGACACCCGGGCGAAGTTCGACGCGATCCGCGACCACCTGCGCACCTCCCCGGTCACCCTGCCGAACGGCACCCAGGTGACGCTGTCCAGCTTCACCAGCCAGGTCGCCAACGCGCTCTACGCGCAGAGCCGGCAGGCCCCGCTGGCCACCTCGCTGCAGGCGCTGGACGACGTGCTCCGCCAGCAGAAGGCCCCGTCCCTGGCCGTCCCGAAGAACGCGGCCGACGCCGACCCGCTGGCGGTGACCGTGCCCGCCGCGCTGCGCGAGGCCCCGGCGGACACCCCGTACTCGGCGGACGACTCCTACTACGGCGTCAACTGCCAGGACAAGCCGTACCCGTCCAACCCGCGGGCCTTCGTCAACGCGGCCCGCTCCTGGGAGCGCGACGCGCCGACCTTCGGGCGCTACCAGGCCTTCGACGCGCCCGCCTGCGCGACCTGGCCGGCCCCCGCGCGTGACGTCGAGCGGTACACCGGCCCGTGGAACCGGCGCACCGCCACCCCGGTGATGGTGATCGGCAACCTCTACGACCCGGCCACCCAGTACACCTTCGCCCAGCGCATGCAGCGCCAGCTCGGCAGCGCCGTCCTGGTCAGCGTCGACGTGATCGAGCACTGCGCGGTCGGCCGGAGCAAGGAGCTGAACAAGCTGGTCACCTCCTACCTGGTGGGCCGGCAGGTGCCGGCTCCCGGCCAGCTCCTCAAGCCGGACGCCGAAGCCTTCCCGCCGGTGGCCTGACCCCGCCGGGTCGGCAGGCAGCCGACGGGCGACCGGCCCCCCGCCCGTGCGGCGGGGGGCCGGTGCGCGGCCCGGCCCCGGCCCGGGGGTGGGGTGCTCGGGCCGGCCCGGGCATCGAGTAGGTTTCCCTTCGGAACTGACTCAGTACTGAAAGGGAACTCGCGATGACCACGGAGACCGGCCGACCGACCCCGCAGCAGACCTGGACCGCCGTCGACGGCTACTTCAACGGCCTGCTGGTCGAGGAGGACGCCGCCCTGCTCGCCGCCGTCGCCGACAGCGAGGCGGCCGGGCTGCCCCCGCACCAGGTGGCACCCAACCAGGGCAAGCTGCTCGCCCTGCTGGCCCGCGTGCACGGCGCCCGCCGGGTGCTGGAGATCGGCACCCTCGGCGGCTACAGCACCATCTGGCTCGCCCGCGCGCTGCCCGAGGGCGGCCGGGTGGTCACCCTGGAGGCCGACGAGCGGTGCGCCGCCGTCGCCACCCGCAACCTCGAACGGGCCGGGCTCGCACCGGTCGTGGACCTGCGCACCGGCCCGGCGCTGGACACCCTGCCGCAACTGGAGCAGGAGGGCGCCGAGCCCTTCGACCTGGTCTTCATCGACGCCGACAAGCCCAGCAACCCCGACTACCTGGAGTGGGCGCTGCGGCTCACCCGGCCCGGCAGCCTGATCATCGGCGACAACGTGGTCCGGGACGGCGCCGTCACCGACGAGACCAGCACGGACCCCCGCGTCCAGGGCGTGCGCCGCTTCACCGAGTTGATCGCCGCGCACCCCCGCCTGACCGCCACCGCCGTCCAGACCGTGGGGGAGAAGGGCTACGACGGCTTCGTCGTCGCGCTGGTCACCGCCTGACCGGCGGGGCCCGTCCGGACGCGCGGGGGTCTCCCCCGGCGGCCCGTGGTTTGGCAGGGTGGGGTCGGCGCGGCCGCCGCCCGGGACCGGCCCGGACGGACCGGCCCCAGGAGAGGACGGCGACCGGTCATGACGGGGCAGCAGTTCGGCGACTACCAGAACGAGATCTACTTCGACGCGCTGTTCGGCAGGCAGCCGAAGCTCCCGATGGCCTTCGCCGAGCTGGCGGCGCGTGCCGAGGCCGCGCTGCCGCCGACGCTGCTGTCCTACGTGGCCGGCGGCGCCGGTGACGAGCGGACCCAGCGCGCCAACGCGGCCGCCTTCGACCGGTGGGGCCTGGTGCCCCGGATGATGGTCGGCGCCGCGCGGCGCGACCTGTCGGTGGACCTCCTCGGAACGCGGTGGCCCGCACCGCTGTTCCTGGCGCCGATCGGCGTGATCGGCCTCTGCGCCCAGGACGGCCACGGCGACCTCGCCACCGCCCGGGCCGCCGCGCGCACCGGCGTGCCGATGGTGGCCTCCACCCTCTCGGTCGACCCGCTGGAGCAGGTCGCCGCCCAACTCGGCGACACGCCGGGCCTGTTCCAGCTCTACACCCCCACCGACCGGGCGCTCGCCGAGAGCCTGGTGCGCCGGGCCGAGGAGGCCGGCTACCGGGGCATCGTGGTCACCCTGGACACCTGGGTCACCGGCTGGCGCCCGCGCGACCTCGCCACCGGCAACTTCCCCCAGCTGCGCGGCCACTGCCTGGCCAACTACACCTCCGACCCGGTCTTCCGGGCCCGCCTCGCCAAGGCCCCGGAGGAGGACCCGGGCGCCGCCGTGCTGGAGTGGGCGGGCGTCTTCGGCAACCCGCTCACCTGGGCCGACCTGCCCTGGCTGCGCTCGCTCACCGAGCTGCCGCTGATCCTCAAGGGACTCTGCCACCCGGAGGACGTCCGCCGCGCCCGGGACGGCGGCGTGGACGGCGTCTACTGCTCCAACCACGGCGGCCGGCAGGCCAACGGCGGCCTGCCGGCGCTGGACGCGCTGCCCGGCGTGGTCGAGGCCGCCGACGGCCTGCCCGTGCTCTTCGACTCCGGTGTGCGCAGCGGCGCCGACGTGGTCAAGGCACTCGCCCTCGGCGCCACGGCGGTCGGCATCGGCCGCCCGTACGCCTACGGCCTGGCCCTCGGCGGCGAGGACGGCGTGGTGCACGTGCTGCGCTCGCTGCTCGCCGAGGCCGACCTGATCATGGCGGTGGACGGCTACCCGACGCTCGCCGACCTGCGTGCCGAGGACGCCCTGCGCCGGGTCGAGCCCTGACCGCCCCCGCCGGCCCGCCGTCGCCTCGGCCGGCGCGGAACGCGATGCAGGCGGTCGATGCAAGGCGGGGGCGTGGCGCCGGCGCTGGGCAAGGGAATGCAGCCGGCGCAGGTGCTCGCACCGGTGTGACGCGACGCGAATCGTGTACTATGTCATCCCTATGATGACAAGCATCCAGTCATCGAAAGGGTGACAACATGGACAGCCAGGACACCGGCGCGGCCGGGGCGGGGCCGGCCTCGTTCCTGGCCGCCGCCGCCGCGCTGGGCACGATGGACGCCGCCGCCCGCACCGCCCGCCACGCACCCCCGGACGACACCGGACAGAACGATCCGCAGCAGGCCCTTTCCGCACTCCTGCTGCTGCGCCACCTGCGCGCGGAGCTCGCCGACTGGGAGACCGGCCTGATCGAGACCGCCCGCGACGCGGGCGCCACCTGGGCCGAGCTCGCCGAACCGCTGGGCGTCCAGAGCCGCCAGGCCGCCGAACGCCGCTACCTGCGTCTGCGCCCCAACGCTGACGCCGGTACCGAGGCGGGCAGCACCGGCGAGCAGCGCGTCCAGGCCACGCGCAGCCAGCGCGCCGCCGACCGCGCGGTGGCCACCTGGGCCCGCGACAACGCCGCCGACCTGCGCCGCCTCGCCGGACAGATCGGCGCCCTGGACGGCCTCGGCCCCCAGGCAGCCCCCGCCGTCGAACGCCTCCTGGACGCACTGGGCCACCACGACCCTGCCCGTCTGCTCGCCCCGCTCGCCGAGACCCGCCCCCTCCTGGAGGCGGGCCACCCGAAGCTCACCGACCGCCTCGATCAGCTCACCGCCCGAGCCGACCGGCTGCGCGACGACAGCGCCCGGCAGCGCCGCACACCGCCAGCCGGCCCGTGACCGCGCCGGGCACGCCGCTGCCGGTCCGCGACCCGCACGCCAGTGGCCCCGCACCCACCGTCACCACCGGCGACGGCGACGCGGCCAGCGGGATCGTGCGCGTCGACCGGTACAGCACGCGCCCGGACCCGCCCGCGGTCCGCTACGGCGCGACGCTGGAGTGCCGAGTCGGCTGGAAGCTGTTCCTGTCCTGCGACGGCACCGCCCGGCCCGGCCACCCCCGCCCCGAGCAGCCGTACCAGACCCTCAGCCACATCTGAACACCCCGGGGCCGGCCACGCGGTACACCCGCCGGCCCCGGTGGCCTGACCGAAATACGAACCCTTTCCACCACTCGAAGGAGAAGCCTCCCGTGGCCAGTCCGACCCAGACGCTGGAGTTCCAGGCGGAGACCCGCCAGCTGCTGCAGCTGGTGATCCACTCGATCTACTCCAACAAGGACATCTTCCTGCGCGAGCTGATCTCCAACGCCTCCGACGCCCTCGACAAGCTCCGCCTGGAATCCCTCACCGACTCCACCCTTGAGGCCTCCGACCCGCACATCGTCCTGGAGGTCGACAAGGACGCCCGCACCCTGACGGTGCGGGACAACGGCATCGGCATGACCCGCGACGACGTCGTCGACCTGATCGGCACCATCGCCAAGTCCGGCACCGCCGGCCTGCTGGCGAAGATCAAGGAGGCGAAGGACGCGGATGCCGCGCAGCACCTGATCGGTCAGTTCGGCGTCGGCTTCTACTCGGCGTTCATGGTCGCCGACAAGGTCACCCTCCACACGCGTCGCGCCGGCACCGAGCAGGGCACCGTGTGGGAGTCCGACGGCGAGGGCACCTACACGATCGCGGAGGTCGAAGGTCTGCCGGTGGGCACCTCGGTCACCCTGCACCTCAAGGCCGAGGACAGTGAGGACGGGCTGGGCGACTACCTGGCCCGGTGGAAGATCCGGCAGGTCGTCAAGCAGTACTCGGACTTCATCCGCTGGCCGATCCGGATGGCCACCGAGGCCGGCAGTACCCCTGCCGACGACAGCGCCGACACCGGCGCCGACGGTGTGGCTGCGGGCGAGTTGGAGACGCTGAACTCGATGAAGGCGCTGTGGGCCCGTCCTCGCAGCGAGGTGACCGAGGCCGAGTACAGCGAGTTCTACCAGCAGATCAGCCACGACTGGCAGGCCCCGGCCGAGACCGTTCACATGCGCGCCGAGGGTACCTTCGAGTACGAGGCGCTGCTGTTCATCCCCGCCCAGGCCCCGTTCGACCTGTTCTCCCGGGACACGAAGCGGGGCGTGCAGCTGTACGTCAAGCGGGTGTTCATCATGGACGACTGCGACGCGCTGATGCCGAACTACCTGCGGTTCGTCAAGGGCGTGGTGGACGCCCACGACCTGTCGCTGAACGTCTCCCGCGAGATCCTGCAGCACGACCGCCAGATCACCGCCGTGCGCCGGCGCCTCGTCAAGAAGGTCCTCGGCGCTCTCAAGGACATGCGGACCAAGAACGGCGAGACCTACGCGAAGGTGTGGGAGCAGTTCGGCCGGGTCCTCAAGGAGGGCCTGATCGAGGACCGCGACAACACCGACGCCCTGTTGGAACTGGTCAGCGCCGCCTCGACCTATGATGCGGAGAAGCCGACCACGCTGCGCGACTACGTCGCGCGGATGAAGGACGGCCAGGACACCATCTACTACCTGACCGGCGAGAACCGGGCGATGGTGGAGAACTCCCCGCACATGGAGGCCTTCACCGCCAAGGGCTACGAGGTCCTGATCCTCACCGACCCCGTCGACGAGGTCTGGACCGACCAGATCCCCGCCTTCGACGGCCACCGCTTCCAGTCCGTCGCCAAGGGCCAGGTCGACCTCGACGACAACGCCGACGGGGAAGGCAGTGACGAGGCGAAGGCGGAGAAGGCGCAGCGCGAAGAGGACTTCGCCGCCCTCCTCGCCTGGCTCCAGACCACGCTGGCCGAGCACGTCAAGCAGGTCCGACTCTCCACCCGCCTGACCACCTCCGCCGCCTGCCTGGTCGGCGACGCCCACGATCTGACCCCCACCCTGGAGAAGATGTACCGGGCCATGGGCCAGGAACTTCCCCAGGTCAAGCGCATCCTCGAACTCAACCCCAGCCACCCCCTCATCACCGCCCTGCACCAGGCCCACCAGGCCGGAGCGGACAACCCGGCGCTCGCCGAAACCGCCGAACTCGTCCACGGCAGCGCCCTGCTCGCCGAAGGCGGAGACCTGCCCGACCCGGCCCGCTTCACACGCCTCCTGGCCGACCGCCTCACCCACGCCCTGTAGTCCCCGCCGGGGCGCGGCCCGCCGGTCATCCGACCAGCCCGGCGGACCGCGCCCCGCACCGCGCTCGGCCGTCCCCGCCCGGCGCGCGCCGCGAGGAAGGGCCGCATCGTCATCCCCGAAGATCACTTCGAAGAAGCCCTGCGCCTCAATGAGCGACTCCGTGGTTCCCGGCAGGCCGGGAACCACGGCGACTTCCCCCGTCCGTCCCTCGGGTTGCTACGGCGCCGATCCGCCCCGCTTCGGGCCGAAGAGTACCTCCCCTCCAGACGCCGAGAAATCTATGCTGACTGGAGTAGACATTGCCACTCTCGGTGGTTGGCGTCCCTCTCGTAGGCAGCAGTTCGGAAGTGCGCAGGTCGGCACGGTTGCAGGGTACTGACGTCACAGCAGGTGCAGGACGGTGACGGGGCTGGCGGCCGGAGTCGGCAGGACCGCCAGGGACCGCCGCAGCAGGACGCAGTAACCGGCCCGTAGAGAGGAACATGGAAGCCGGTCAAGGCCGGTAGATGGTGATGCATCCCTTCGGGGCCCGGGAACCGCAACGGCACCGGGGCCCCTCGCCGCGTCCCCGAGAACCCAGGAAGAGCTGCAGTGACCGCCCGTTGCACCCGTGTCCGCGTGCCCCCGACGACCAGTCATGTGGCTGCAAGAAGAACGGCCGTGTAGTGCGCGCTGAAGGCGGCGACGGTGAGGGCGTGGAAGACCTCGTGGAAGCCGAACCAGTACGGGGACGGGTCTGGACGTTTGAGTCCGTAGACGACACCTCCCGCGGTGTAGAGCAGACCGCCGGCGATGACGAGGACGACGACCGCGATGCCGCCGGTGCGTGCGAAGTCGGGCAGGTAGAGGACGGCTGCCCAGCCCAGGGCGATGTAGCACGGGGTGTACAGCCACCGGGGAGCCCCCATCCACAGTGTGCGGAAGGCGATGCCGGCCAGGGCGCCCGCCCACACCACGGCCAGCAGCACCGTCCGGCGCCGTCCGGACAGCAGCAGCACCGCCAGCGGGGTGTAGGTGCCGGCGATGATCAGGAAGATGTTCGCGTGGTCGAGCCGCCGCAGGACCGCCTCCCCGCGCCGGCCCCATGTTCCCCGGTGGTAGACGGCGCTGGTACCGAACAGCAGCCAGGCCGACAGCGCGAACACCGAGCAGGCGGCCACCGCGGCGGCCGGGCGCGCCAGGGCGATCAGGACGACGCCGCCGGCCAGTGAGAGGGGGAAGATGCCGGCGTGCAGCCAGCCGCGCATCGCCGGTTTCGGCGCCGCCTCCGCGCACGGCGCGCCGCCGGCCGGGTCGGTGGCTGTCAGTCGGGCAGTCGGCCGGCCGGTCGTGCCGGCGGCCGCATCCAGCGCGGCGGTGTGGAGGGAGCCGGACGTGGTGCGGGGGCCGGGCCGGGACTTTCCTCCGTCTCCCGGCGGCTGGGTGTCTTCGGCGATCATGCGCTCATTTTAGGAAGGGCGGATGACGTGCGGCCGACGCCCGCAGGAAGGCCCGGGTGCCGGCCCGTCGGGCGCGGTGGGAGCGCGGGCCCGGTACAGCCAACGAGAAGGAGGCCACCGGGCCCACGCCGCGGGGCACGCGTCATGACTGGCCGACCGGCGGTCGGAGGGCTGGTGTCCCGGGCGGCCTGCGGTGAGCACCTGTCGCTCACCGCGGGCCGGTCTCGTCGGCCTGGTGGGTGGCTCAGGTGTCGGCTGCGGGTTCCTGTCCGGCGTCGCGGCGGAGCTGTTCGTTGATGCGCAGGGCTTCTTCGAGCTGGTCTTCGAGGATGATGATGCGGCAGGCGGCGTCGATGGGAGTGCCCTGGTCGACGAGGTCGCGGGCGCGCATGGCGATCCGTAGTTGATAGCGGGAGAAGCGGCGATGGCCGCCGTCGGAGCGCAGGGGGGTGATGAGGCCCTGGTCGCCGAGGGCGCGTAGGAAGCCGGGGGTGGTGCCGGTCATCTCGGCGGCGCGGCCCATGGTGTAGGCGGGGTAGTCGTCGTCGTCGAGGGAGTCGGGGGTATGCGGTCGAATGGCTGTCGTGGTCACTGCACCTCTTCTGGTTGTTGTGCCCGGGGGCGCGCTGAGGGGCCCCGGGGCCGTTGCGGCTCCCGGGGCCCCGAAGGGTTTTACACCATCTACCGGCTCTGGGGCCGGGTTCCTTGTGTCCGCACTGCCCCGGGGGAGGGGGTGTGCGGGGATCGCGTATGCGTGACCGGAAACCACCGTCCTTGCGTGGGGGTCTACGGAGTCCGCCCGGGCTGGTTCCTCACGGGCCGGGCGATCCTGATGGCGCGTTGTCCCTCCATTCATCCTCTGTACGGGCGGGTTACTGCGAACTGCGGTACTTCCCACTGCGTGGTAGTGCCAACTACCCGGTCCTGCTGCGGCGGTCCCTGGCGGTCCCGCCGACTCCGGCAGCCAGCCCCGTCGCCCGTCCTGCTCAACCTGCTCGGCTTGGAACCCCACTGCCGGACTCCCAGTGCGCGCGCCCGCAGCCTGGGCGCCTTCACCGGGATACCGCGTACTGCGACTGCCGGTACTGCCGAACTCAACTTCACCTACGAGTAGTGCACTTGCTGAACTGCGGTACTGCTCGGTGGCGGCCCCTGATACCTGCGGGCCGCCCGGCCCGGCCGCCGGTCCCGTCGCCTTACTGCACCATCCCTGGCTTCGGAACCCTGCAACCGTGCCGACCTGCGCACTTCTGAACTGCTGCCCGCCAGTTCGTGTCTGGCGGGTACCGCTTGATCTCGGCTACGAGAGAAACACTAACCACGGTGCGCGGCAATGTCTACTCCAGCGGGCACAGATTTTCCGCACCGGTCGAGTAGAACCCACGATGCCCAGGGGGCAACCGTGCGCGCCCGCGCCCGGGGAGGGGTGGCCCGCATCGTCGCGGTCAGGCGGAGATGGCCTCGCGTTCGCCTTTCGCCGTGATGGCGATCTTGCGGGGGCGGGCCTTCTCGCTGATCGGCACGCGCACGCTCAGCACGCCCTGGTCGTAGTCGGCCTCGATCCGGTCGGTGTCCAATGCGTCGCCCAGGAACACCTGCCGGGAGAAACGGCCCAGCACCCGCTCGTCCGCCAGCACCTCCGCGCCTTCCGGCAGCCCGGACGCGCGCTCCGCGCGCACGGTCAGGACGTTGCGCTCCACGTCCAGGTCGATGGTCTTCGGGTCGATGCCCGGCAGGTCCAGGCGCAGCACGAACACCTCTCCGTCGCGGTAGGCGACCAGCGGCATCCCCGCCGGCTGGGACGCGGTACCGACCAACTGCTGGGTCAGCCGGTCCAGGTCGCGCATTCCGCGCAGGGAGTCGGTACGCATCAACAAAGGGATCAGCTCCTCACGGTCGTGAACGGTCACGGGTGCCCAGAGGCGCCATGGCGCCGGACCTGCCCGGCTCTGTCCTCCTGCCTGGGCACCTCGACGAGAAAGTTATAGCGACGCCAGAGCTTTCTTGACAAGCTGACGCTCAACTTTGGCGAGCTTGGTGCGCGCGACCTTCGGCGGGTCGAGGTTTGTGCGGCGACGGTGTTGCACGTCTCCGCAGTCAGCTGGAGCGTCTCGAGATACAGGAGCCGCTGTGTGGCAGAGTGGTGGCTGGCTTTGTCGGTCCGTGCGAGATCGTTTGTTGCCCAGTAGCCGAGTTTCGGCAACGCCCGGTTGCTTGACCTGCCACGGATGTCGCGTGTTTCTCGGCAGGGGGTGAAAGTGGAGCCTGACGGTGTGCCGCATACGGTCAGCATCCACACGATGAGCACGGCCCTCGCCACGTGGACCGAAGCCCGCGGACGGAGCCACCGGTGAGCAGCGACGACGCGGTCGCCGTATGGCCCCGGTCCGGTTGGTAGGAGGTGGCAGGATGGCGCGGTGTCCGATTCCCTCCGTGCGCTGTGGCTGCGCGGCATCGCGTTCAATCCGGCGGCGCCCTCCGACGTACTGATACGCCTGATGGATCGAGCGACAGGTGAGACCGGCCCGCTGATGTGCGAGGGCCGTGACCTGCCCGACGCCGTCATCGACGCGGCCCTGCGCCACCCGGACAGAAACGTCCGCCGCGCGCTCGCCCGCAACCGGTACATCGACCCGACGCGGCTCGCCCCGCTGGCAACGGACCCGTCGGGGATCGTCCGCGGGTGGCTCGCCAGCGGCCCCCGCCACTACCCCCGATGGGTCCGACCACTTCCGGACGACATCCTCGTCACCCTTCTGACCGCCCGGGACGGGGGCGAGGACGGCACGCTCACCAAGAACGAGATCATCGGGGAGCTCAGCTCCTCCCGGCAGATCCCGCCGTCCTTCGAGCGCTCCATGGCCGGCCGCGAGCACCCCGAACTCCGGATACGGGCCACCTGGAGGTGGGAGTCACTCACCCCGGCGCAGCGCGAGGCCCTGCTCGACGATCCAGACCCCGCCGTTCGGGAATCGGCGCAGGACAGGAGCTGGGTGCTGGACCCGGAACGGGTGGAGGCCAGGCTGCTGTCCATCGGCTCGCGCAGCAAGGGATTCGTGTTCGGCACGTGCGCCCTGTCTCCCGCACTCGTCGAGCAGTGCTTCGCGGACGGCACGGTGCGCCCCCTGACCTGGAACCCCCACACCCCGGCCGACGCGGTCGCCCGGCTCGCCCGCCACCCCGAGGCGAGGATCCGCGCCTTGGTCGCCGCCCGGCCCGACCTGGGAGCCGACCTGGTCGCCGAGCTGCGGGAAGACCCGGACGAGGCCGTGCGGATGCGCGCACGCCTTCGCCCCTTCCCCCGCACCTGGGCCGAGTACTGGGCCATCGAGGGGGTCATCGGGCAGATCATCGGGCACGGTCCGGACTGCGTCTGTCCGATCACCGAGACGGCCACCGAGCCGTCCTCGGACTGGTTCGACGCCTGCGCGGTGTCCGAGGAACCGGAGCTGCGCCGGGTTGCGGCGAGCTGGCCGCTTCTGCCCGCAGAACTCGTCGAGGCACTCGCGCGGGACGACGACGAGGAGGTAAGGATCCGGCTGGCCTGCCACCACCCGCTGGCTCCGCCCCACCTCCTCCTGGACGTCTTCGTCACCCGCCCGGTCCACCGGCCGCACCTGCTGACCCTGCCCGCGTTCCCCCGCACCGGCCTCACCCACCTCATCGGCCACCCGGACCCCGAGGTACGCGCCCTGGCCGCAGCCGATCCCGCCCTGCCCGAACTCCCGCTGGACGACCCCGAGGAGGCGGTGTGCCGGGCAGCAGCCGCCAACCCGAGCCTGACACCTCAGGCCCTGGAGGCCTTCCTCGCCGACCCCCGCACCGCGGAGGGCGCTGCGGCCAACCCGTCCCTCCCCGTCCCCCGTATGCACGCGCTCCTCGACCGCTGCCTGAACGGCGCCGCCACCTCGCCGCCGGCGGCCCGACGCTGAGAGACGACGCTTGCCCAGCGATCACAGGCATGGCAACCTCCGTCGGCCATCGACCGACGCCGACACGCAGTGCGACTTGAAGGTGATCCACCGATCAGCCTCAATCCGGGGCTGGCTCAGCCCCGGCACCTGGGCGACAGCGGCCTTCAGATCGTGGTAGCGGACCTTGCTCCGCGGAACCCCTTTAGCATGCGGGTCTCGTTGTCAAGTCCAAGGAATCCGCTGGGGCGTCTCGTTGGCATGGTGCAGGATGGCCGCCGTGATGCTGACCTTCCCCTGTGTGTGCTGCGGCCATCTGAGCCTGGGCGAGTCACCCGGCTCGTATGAGATCTGCCCGGTGTGCTTCTGGGAGGACGATCGCGTGCAGTTGCGTTGGCCCAACTGGGCCGGCGGCGCGAACGGGCCGTCACTGACCGAGGCCCAGGCGAACTTCAAGGAGTCCGGAGCGTGCGAGGAACGGTTCGTGACCAAGGTCCGGGCGCCTCGGGATGACGAACCGCTGGATCCGAACTGGCGCCCCATCGATCCAGAACGGGACCGCTTCGAACCCCGCGGCAGGCAGGACGCACCGTGGCCTGACGACTGCACGGTCCTGTACCGGAATGACTTTCATCGCCGCAGCCGTCCTCACCTTGGAACGTCAACGCTGCTGAATCCCAATGCCGTTCCAGGGCGAGGACGGATTGGCAATGGCCGCCATCCAGTGGGGAGCCGCCTCACGACCAGACAAGTCGACCTTCGGTGAACCGACAGACCGGTGAGCTTCCATCGGCGATCCTCGTCAGCGTCTCCGCCACGGAGTCGAAATACTGGGCCATCGACTCGTACTCGCCCGTGACCGTGGAGTCACCCACGAACCAGCTGCCGACGCGCCCGTCCCGCACATCGACGAACTTTCCCATCCAGCCGTCCTGGTCCGACAGGAACGGGATCCACTCATTCCGCCAGAACGGGAAGTCCGGCTGGTCCGGAGGGTCGAATCCGCAGGACGTGGAGCGGTTCGCGTGGAGCCTCTCCATCGCCCGGATGCCCAGAAAGAAGCTTCCCTCGTCGGGGAACCCGTCGAAGCCGCAGCATGCCACCTCGTCGTCGATGGCTCCCTCTGGCAGATCCAGATTGTTCTGCAACAGCCACGTCCGCAGGTCCCCGTGCAGGGAGATCCCCATCCGTTCCTCGGCGGCCGCGAGCAGCTGCTCCGTAGCGGGCCCCGGCAGATCTGCGTGATCGGCCGGTGCGTGCTCCCGAAGAAGAGTCATCACCCGCGACCAACTCTCAGCCACACTCATCGCCCTTTGCCCTCCGTCCTGTCTACAGGGATGTCTCCGCCCGACCACGCCACTGTGGGGTGGGGAAGTATCGGCCGAAGAACGTTGCAGGGATGGTACTTCGAGCGTGTGTTCCTCCCCTCCCCACGATCACCCTCCCGCCCCGAAGTGCGGGGTCGGCCTCTCAATGAAGTGACCGCCCCGACTTTTCACAGACAACCCACTGTGTCCGGCGGGCCCAGCCGATGAGCTTCCAGGACTCAGGCGAAGGCCACGGCGTCACGCTGGTGTGGCGAAGCTGAAAAAGCTTAGTCAGCCCTCCACGGAAAGCATGCTGTTGGTGATCTTCAGTGACTGCCGGTTTGGATCCGGTCGATAGTCTTTCGACAGAGGCGCGTGAAGGGGGCCGCGGGGCCGGTCCGACTGTCGCCCGGCTGATGCTGATGGAGGCGGATGATGTTGGTTCCGGCCGCGGTGAGGACGTGCTGGACGTCGGTTTTCGCCGTGCTGCGGTAGCGGCAGTGACGGAGGCCGTCGGCGTGCACGGTCTCGGAGGCGGTGGCCCGCAGCCGGCCCGGAAGGCGTATCGCTCACGCCATGGCCTGGTCTGCTGGTCGTGTCGCATCCGGTTCTGGATCTCCTGCAGGGGCTGGGGAAGCAGGAGGATGTGCCGACCCTTGCGGCCGGCGGACCCGCAGGGTGAGGACGACGAGCCGACCGCCGAGCGGTCGATCAGCCAGGCGTCGCCGGTATGTATTGTGCACCCTGACGCCCATCGCCCCGCAGCTCGGGCACTCCGCTGCCGGGCACCGGCTGTGCGCATCGACTCGGACCACGTTCTCACCTGTCCGGATCCGCTCCACCACCAGTTCTTCGGCCTCGGGTCGTACCAAGCTCCGGATCTCGCATGCGTCCCCCACTCGGTCAACCCTTGCAGTTCTGAGGAGACCCCCTGGAGTAATGATCGAAAGTGACTGCCCCTCGTCATCCGGTCACAGAATTCGGCAGCAGTCCCAGATGGCGCGATCGCAACGGCTCAGCCGTGCAGGCCCCACTTGTCGAGGCCGGAGTAGATGACGGCGGTCCGGTATCCAGGTTCGGCGAAGCATTCGGCCTCGCCTGTGTAGACCGCGATCAGTGAGTCTGTGCCTCGCCACCACCCGTCGGCCAGTGCTTCCACCTCCGGAACCGTTTCGTAGAGGCCGAGTTGAAGGGCGTCGACGTCCTCCCCTGTGACCTTGGTGATCTGCTTCGCCCACATGGCCGCGTGATGGGCGAGCGCGACCGACTCGACCCATGCTTCGACGCTCGCGTGCAGCGGCACCCATCGCTCGGCGTGGATTCCGAACTCGCCCCGGGGACCGATCATGAAGGAGAAGGGCACCGCGGTCCGCTGGTCTCCGGCCTCGAACCACCACCCGCCTGTCGGCGTCCCCTCTGGCGTGTCCGGGCGGAAGATCCTCGGCCCGCCGTCATACATCGGCGCCGGGGGAAGGACCAAGCCGCCCCAACGCTCGTCGAAGGCCACGACCCTGTCGACTTCCGCCGCCGGGATCCCGTGCTTCATCCAGCGGCTCCGATACTGCTCGACCCCCAAACCTTCGAGTCGAAGGCCGTGTACAGCGACGAAGGATCGAGCCCGTCGGGAGAGCCCGCCAGGCGCATCAGCAAGATGGCGATTCACCCGATGGACGGTACACAGCGCGGAGGGCTGAGCAGCCCTGGGGCTCCGAACCGACGGCCTGGACGACCCTTTGAGGCGGCCGAGGGGAGCGGCGTCGTGGGCCGCAGCGGGCGCGACCCGTCGGTGGTCGTCATCGACGGGGAAGTGCATGTGCTGTGGACCTCCCGGCCGAACTCCCACGGCAACGTCAGATCGCTGCGCATGAAGCCGTTCTCCTTCGTCTTCAAGAGGCTCTTGGGCTCGGAGGTCTCCGACGACAGCTACCCCCGGGCCCAGACCGCGCCGGTGGTGCACAACGGCCGGCTGTTCCGCTTCCAGTCCACCCCGGAGGGCACCGAGGACGAGGGGTTCGTCTACGCCGACCGCTACGGCCCGGGCGCCGGCCGGTGGACCTCGATGCATCCCAGCGGTCTGTCCATGTTCACCTCCTACAGCACCCTGGCCCTGGGCGCCGCCTCCTACGGCGGGCGGATGTGGGTGTTCTACCGGCGGAACGAGCGGTGTGACGGTTCGCAAGAGGGCGGAGGTCATCGGTGGACGTCTCATCCGACGGCAGCCGCCGCCCCCGGCACCACCCCCGCAACCGGCGCCCCGTGGGCACCGGCCCACAGACACCAGGCTCGCTGTCGGGCGCCTCGGCCGTCTTCAGGCGCAGGGCCCAGCTGCTGCTCCTGCTCGCCGCTGTCGCCCTTGTCGTTGCTGTGCGAGGCGGGTAGCTCTCGCAGGCCCGGCGCCGATGACCGAGCCCCCGGATCATCGGCACCAGGCATCCGAGATCAACAGTTCGGTGCTCACCGCTGGCCCCGGTGCGTAGTTTGCTGGTCGGCCGCTTGGCATTGAGGCGAATGGTTGCGGTGTCCGGCCGGCCGGACACCGCAACCGGCCCGGGTCGAAGTTGACCGCGCTGATCACGACGCCGTCCGTCTCGAGTCGCGGCACTCGGGGGGCTTGTGCCGCGCGCCCGCGCACTCCTCTCGGCGGTGTGACGCGGGTCACTTCGTCCCCGTGTCACGAACGGGAGGGCAGCTCGCGTCTGGTGGTTGTCCGCACGGCGGGAACGACCGACACGAAGGCGACGATGACGATGACGAACACG
>NZ_JBEPAA010000045.1:0-66872 GCF_040298365.1 Kitasatospora sp. NPDC001603 | reverse complement strand
GAAGCTAAGCCTCACAGCGCCGATGGTACTGCAGGGGGGACCCTGTGGGAGAGTAGGACGCCGCCGAACAATCATTCCAAAGAACCCCCCGATCCTTACGGATCGGGGGGTTCTTTGCGTTTCCCTTGACGTATCGTCAGAGCATGGACGATCAGGACGCGCAGCAGGAACGGGTCTACGAGGGAACGCCGACGACCGGCGAGGGGGCGGTCGTCGCTCGCGAGGTGCTCCGGCCGGAGGCGCGCGACGGTGCGCTGCGCGTGCTGACGGAGGCCCAGGCGGTGGACGGCCGCGCCGCGGTCTCCGAGCAGGGGCGTCTGCGGCTCCGCTCCTCGGACGCGGCCCGCCCGGGAGTCGTCCACTTCGTCCAGCGGGCAGCAGATCCGGCACAGCCGGTGGACGACGTCGTCGGCTACGCGCAGCTGGAACTCCCCCAGGGCGACCCGGCCGGGGCCAACCCGTCGGCCGAGCTCGTGGTGGCGCCGGCCGCCAGGGGCCGCGGCTTCGGCCGCCCGCTGCTGGACGCGGTACTGACCGAGGCGCACCGGGCCGGCCGCGACCACGTCGACGTCTGGGTGCACGGCGGGCACCCGGCGGCCCGCCACCTGGCCGGGAAGTACGGCGCCGAGCTGGTCCGCGAGCTGCGGCAGATGCGCCGCACCGGTCCGCAGACCGAGGCGGTCGCCCTCCCGGACGGCATCGAGCTGCGGACCTTCCGCCCCGGCGAGGACGACGCCGAGTGGCTGCGGCTGAACGCGCTGGCCTTCGCGCACCACCCGGAGCAGGGCTCCTGGACCGAGCAGGACCTCGCGGACCGGCTGGCCGAGCCGTGGTTCGATCCGGCCGGCTTCTTCCTCGCGACCCGCGGCGGCCGGGCGGTCGGCTTCCACTGGACCAAGGTGCACCCGGCGGCCGCCACCGAGCCGGCCCTCGGCGAGGTGTACGTGGTCGGCGTGGACCCGGCGGAGCAGGGCAGCGGCCTCGGCCGGGCGCTGACCGCGGCCGGCCTGCGTCACCTGACCGGCGGCGGACCGGGCGAGCGAGGGCTGGAGACGGTCCTGCTCTACGTGGATGCGGACAACCCGGCCGCCGTGCGCGTCTACGAACGACTGGGGTTCACCGTCCACGAGGTCGACCTGATGTACCGCGTCCAGTACCGCGGGCCCGCAGCGGCCGAATGAGACCGGCCGAATGAGGCCGGCCGAGCGACCCCGCGCGCCGGTGTCGTACCGCGACCGGGCCGCCACCCGGTCGCAGTAGGGTTGATCGCGCGCGGGTACCCGTCGGCAGGCACGGAACCACGGTCAGGCGCGGCGCCGGGACGGCATAGCGGACAGTCGGGGCCGAAGCAACGGGTGGGCCGCCAAGCCCCGGCTCCGACCGATTCAGCTTTCCTCCTGGCCATGCGGTGTTTACCGTGGATTCAATTGCTGCCGCGAAGATCACAGGATGAAGTCCGTAGTGTCTCGCTCGTGCAGCGTCGGCGACGCCTGCCGGCCGGTCCCGTGTTGACCGCGCCGGGCGGGTGGGCGTTGGCGCTGGGCGAGGACGACGGCCCGCAGAGCCTTTCCCGTCCGGACGCCGTCCTGCTGGAGGAGCTGGAGCCCATGAGCATCCCCCGCCCTGTCTCTGCCCCGCTGTCCCCTCCGGCCCGGATGTCCAGTGCGCTGGGGATACCGCCGGAGCTTCCGGCCGCGGATGACGAGCTGTTCGACGAACTGCCCCAGGGCCGTTTCCTGGACCGCGAGCGCAGCTGGCTCGCGTTCAACGAGCGGGTGCTGGAACTGGCGGAGGATCCGCAGATCCCGCTGCTGGAGCGGACCAAGTTCCTCGCGATCTTCGCGAGCAACCTGGACGAGTTCTTCATGGTCCGGGTGGCCGGCCTGAAGCGCCGGATCGCCACCGGGGTGGCCCAGCGCAGTGCCTCCGGCCTCCAGCCGCGCGAGGTGCTGGACCTCATCTGGACCCGTTCGCGCGAGCTGATGGCGCGGCACGCCGCCGCCTGCCAGCAGGAGGTCCTGCCGGACCTCGCGAGCGAGGGCATTGAGCTGGTCCGCTGGCCCGAGCTGGCCGAGAAGGAGCAGGCCCGCCTGCACACCCTGTTCCGGCAGAAGATCTTCCCGGTGCTCACCCCGCTGGCGGTGGACCCGGCCCACCCGTTCCCCTACATATCGGGACTCTCCCTCAACCTCGCCGTGGTGGTGCGCAACCCGGTCTCCGGGCACAAGCACTTCGCCCGGGTGAAGGTGCCGCAGTCCCTGGCCCGCTTCCTGGAGGCCTCCCCCCAGCGCTACGTGCCGCTGGAGGACGTCATGGGCGCCCACCTGGAGGAGCTCTTCCCGGGGATGGAGGTGCTCGCGCACCACGCCTTCCGGGTCACCAGGAACGAGGACCTGGAGGTCGAGGAGGACGACACCGAGAACATCCTCAAGGCCCTGGAGAAGGAGCTCATGCGGCGGCGCTTCGGCCCGCCGGTGCGCCTGGAGGTCGAGGAGTCGATCGACCCCTACATCCTGGACCTGCTGGTGCGGGAGCTGAACATCACCGAGGCGGAGGTCTTCCCGCTGCCCGGTCCGCTCGACCTCACCGGTCTGTTCGGCATCGCCGACCTGGACCGCCCCGAGCTGAAGTACCCGAAGTTCGTCGCGGGCACGGCGCGCGGTCTGACCGACGTCGAGTCGGCCTCGCAGCCGGACATCTTCGCCGCGATGCGCGAGCGGGAGGTCCTGCTGCACCACCCGTACGACAGCTTCTCGACCTCGGTGCAGGCCTTCCTGGAGCAGGCCGCGGGCGACCCGGACGTGCTGGCGATCAAGCAGACGCTGTACCGGACCTCCGGTGACTCGCCGATCGTGGACGCGCTGATCGACGCCGCCGAGTCGGGCAAGCAGGTGCTGGTGCTGGTCGAGATCAAGGCGCGCTTCGACGAGCAGGCCAACATCAAGTGGGCCCGCAAGCTGGAGGAGTCCGGCTGCCACGTGGTCTACGGCCTGGTCGGGCTGAAGACGCACTGCAAGCTGTCCCTGGTGGTCCGCCAGGAGGGCGACACCCTGCGCCGCTACTCGCACGTCGGCACCGGCAACTACCACCCGAAGACGGCCCGGCTGTACGAGGACATCGGGCTGCTGACCTCGGACCCGCAGGTCGGCGCGGACCTCTCGGACCTCTTCAACCGGCTCTCCGGCTACTCGCGCCGCGAGTCCTACCGGCGGCTGCTGACCGCGCCGCGCGGCCTGCGGGACGGACTGATCTCCCGGATCCACAACGAGATCGCCCATCACCGGGCCGGCCGTCCGGCGTTCGTGAAGATCAAGGTCAACTCGATCGTCGACGAGGCCGTGATCGACGCGCTCTACCGGGCCTCCCAGGCCGGGGTGCCGGTGGACGTCTGGGTGCGCGGGATCTGCGCGATCCGCCCGGGTGTGCCGGGGCTGAGCGAGAACATCCGGGTGCGCAGCGTCCTCGGGCGGTTCCTGGAGCACTCGCGGATCTTCGTCTTCGGCAACAACGGGGACCCGGAGGTGTGGATCGGCAGCGCCGACATGATGCACCGCAACCTGGACCGCCGGATCGAGGCGCTGATGCGGATCACCGACCCGGCGCACCGGGCCGAGCTGTCCGGGCTGATCGACCTGGGAGTGTCGGACGAGACCGAGTCCTGGCACCTCGGGCCGGACGGCGCCTGGACCCGGCACGCCCAGGACGCCGAGGGCAAGCCGCTGCGACACGTCCAGGACCTGCTCATCGACTCGCGCCAGCGCCGCCGCGCCGCCACCGCCCGCTGACCGCGAGCCGCCGCCACGACCCATGGAGCGACCCACCGGGGCGAGCCGCCGACACGGGCCGCCCAGCGTCGGGATCCGCTGCGGCGGTCGGCCACCAGCCCCGGGGGACGGCTCCGGGGGAACGGGGATCTACCTAGTCATGACCGATGCGCCGATGACGGCCCAGACGGCCTCCACCGCGACCGCCGGGGACATCCTCTCCAGCCATCTCACGGCCCAGGCCGGGGCGTTCCTGCGGGCCCTGCCGATGGCCGTGGGCGAGGTCGGCGCCAGACCGGGGGCGGCCGTCGTCCCGTCCACCGGCACGGCCGGACTGCTGCGGGCGGTACGGCGGATCGGCGGGCTGCTGCACACCTTCGGCGGGTCCTTCGACCAGGCCTGGGCGCAGGAGTCGCGCACCGAGCTGCGCTGGCTGCTGAACCTGCTGGCGCTGGAGCCGGGGTACGTCCGCCGGTCGGCCCGGCTGCTGGGCGCGCTGGACGCGCTGACCGGCAGCGAGGCGGACGGTCCCGGCATGCTGGCCGGCCACGCCGGGGCGCCGAAGGCGCGGGCGCTGCTCGACCGCCAGCTGACGCTGGCCCGGACCAGGGCGCACTCGACCGTGCTGCAGGAGCTCCGTTCGGCGCGGCTGCACGCGCTGGCGGACCGGATGACGCTGCTGGTCGCCGAGGCGCCGCTGCTGGAGACGGCGGACGGCCGGGCCGGCGCGGTGCTGCTGCCGCAGGCGGCGACGGCGTTCGGCGCGCTGACGGCGAGCGCCCAGCAGCTGCCGCTGCGGCGGGCAGCCACCCCGTACGGCGGGGACGGTCTGCGCCGGCTCGGCGCGGTGCCGGCGGCCCGGGGCGCGATGGACGCCGACGCGGCGCTGGCGGCGGACGACGCGCCGTGGCACCGGGTGCGGATCCTCGTGAAGCGGGCCCGCTACGCGCTGGAGGTGTGCGGCCTTCCGGCCGCCGAGCTGGACGCGCTGGACGAGGTGCTGCGCCGGCACCAGGAGGCGGCCGACGCGGCGGTCACCGCGGCCACGGCGGCGCGGACGCCGAGGATCACACCCGCGACCGCCTACGTGCTCGGCGTGGTGCATGCTGATCAACGACTGGAGGTGGAGGCGGCACGGTACGCCTTCGGCCGCCGGTGGCCCGAACTCCCGCCGGGCCTGGACGACTGGCTGGAGATCCCCCCTGCCGAGGGCTGGGGGTACACCCCCGCACCCCGGACGGCATGACGTGCACGACCGCCTGAGCACCGAGCGGGCCCACGGCTCGACCATCAGCAGCCCGCGGCCCGGGCGGGGGCCGGTGGTGCTGGCCGCCGGCGCGGTGCTCTGGCTGCCGGGGCGCCCGAAGAAGAGCGGCCGGCTCGGGCGGCCGCGGATCGCGCTGATCCACCGCCCCAAGTACGACGACTGGAGCCTGCCGAAGGGCAAGCTCGACCCGGGGGAGGGCGTGGTCGAGGCGGCGCTGCGCGAGGTGCGCGAGGAGACCGGGTTCTCCTGCGTGCTGGGGGACGAGCTGCCGACGCAGCACTACCTGGCGCAGGGGCGGCCGAAGGAGGTCCGGTACTGGGCGGCGGTGCCGGCGGCCGGGGAGTTCCGGCCGAACCGGGAGGTGGACCGGCTGGAGTGGCTGCCGGCGGGGAAGGCCAGGGCCAGGCTGACGCACGAGCGCGACCGGGTGCTGGTGGACGCGCTGCTCGGGATGCTCGGCGCGCGGCCGGTCCGGTCCTCGTAGCCGGGCCCGCCCTCCTGGCCGGACCGGTGACGGAACGTCGGCAGTGATCTTCCCGCGCCCTGCTCGTGACGCAACCGTTACTACCTGACGTAGTTTCCTGTCATCCGTCCGAGGTTCACTCCCCGTTCACTTCCGACCGGCTGACGTGTCACTTACCCGGCTTAACTTCGGGGTTACCGGAGGGCCGCACGGGCCCCGGACCACAGCAAAACCCGCGCCCCGCCGTCCTCGTACGGTCCGCGTGCCGGGCAATGCCACAGAAAGGGACACCCCTGTGAAGCTCCAGCGGAACGGCCGCTCCAAGGCCCTCGCCATCGGTGCCATGGCGCTCGTCAGCTCGCTGTCGCTCGCCGCCTGCGGTTCGGACGAGAACAACACCAGCGCGTCCGGCGGCAGCGGCTCCGCCTCGGCTCCCGCAATCGCCTGTGGCAGCAAGCCCGCCGCCCTGATCTCCGCGGGTTCCACCGCGCAGGGCAACGCGATCGACGTCTGGAAGAACAACTTCGGCGCCGCGTGCTCCGGCTCCAGCATCAACTACGGCGGCGGCGGCTCGGGCGCGGGTGTCCAGCAGTTCAACCAGGGCAAGATCCAGTTCGCCGGTTCCGACTCGCCGCTGAAGCCGGCCGAGGTCGAGGACAGCAAGAAGGTCTGCACCGGCGGCCAGGGCATCAACCTGCCGCTCGTCGCGGGTCTGATCTCGATCGTCTACAACGTGGACGGCGTCGACAACCTGGTCCTGGACGGCGCGACCGCCGCCAAGATCTTCGACTCGCAGATCACCAAGTGGAACGACCCGGCGATCGCCGCGCTGAACCCGGGCGCCAAGCTGCCGGACGCCGACATCCAGGCCGTCCACCGCACGGACGACTCGGGCACCAACGAGAACCTGACCAAGTACTTCGCCAAGGTCTCCAACGGCGCCTGGAGCTACCCGGCCGCCAAGGCCTGGGCCGGCAAGGGCGGCCAGGGCGCGAACGGCTCCGCCGGTGTCGCGGCCCAGGTGAAGCAGGTCAAGAACTCGATCAGCTACGCCGAGCTGTCCTACGCGCAGAGCAACAACCTGAAGAGCGCCGCGATCGCCACCGGCGCCTCCAAGCCGGTCGAGGCCACCGCCGCCAACGCCGCCACCACCTTCGCCAAGGCGAAGATCGCGGGCACCGGCAGCGACCTGGCGCTGACCCTCGACTACGGCACCAAGGAGGAGGGTTCCTACCCGATCGTCCTGGTCACCTACGAGATCGTCTGCGACAAGGGCAACAAGGCCGACACCCTCGACGCGCTGAAGGCGTTCCTGACCTACGCCGCCAGCGACGCCGGTCAGAAGGCGGTCGGCGACACCGGCTACGTCGCGCTCCCGAAGGAGCTGACGGACAAGGTCAACGCGGTCATCCCGACCCTGGCCTGATCCAGCCCGACCTCCGGTGGAGCGGCCCCGTGGACGAGGGGGCCGGGGCCGCTCCGCCGGACAGCACGACTTCGCCATGAGCACGTCCGGGGCACCGCCGCCAGGGTGCCGCCCCCTCGGGGCAGCACCACCAGACCGGAGTAGACCACATGACTTCATCCTCCCCTGCCGCCCCGCGAGGCAGGGAACGCCGCAAGCGTGACAGCCGGCTCGGCGACAAGATCTTCATGAACGCCGCCCGTGGGTCGGGCATCCTGCTGCTGGTCATCATGGCCGCCATCGCAGGCTTCCTGACCTGGCGCGCGGGCATCGCGCTGAGCAAGAACGAGGGCAACTTCCTCACCACCTTCGAGTGGACGCCGGACGCCGCGAAGCCCGTCTTCGGCATCGCCGTCCTGGCGTTCGGCACCATCATCAGCGCGGCGCTCGCGATGGCGATCGCCGTCCCGGTGGCCATCGGGATCGCGCTGTTCATCTCGCACTACGCGCCGCGCCGGATCGCCCAGCCGTTCGCCTACCTGGTGGACCTGCTGGCCGCCGTGCCCAGCATCATCTACGGCCTCTGGGGCGCGCTCTTCCTGGTGCCGCACCTCTACGGGCTGACCAGCTGGCTGGACGAGTACCTCGGCTGGACGTACGTCTTCGACCAGTCCCGGGTCGGCACCGTGCCGCGCACGCTGTTCACCGTGGGCATCCTGCTGGCCATCATGATCCTGCCGATCATCACCGCGGTGACCCGGGAGGTCTTCCGGCAGGTGCCGCGGATGCACGAGGAGGCGGCGCTCGCGCTCGGCGCGACCCGCTGGGAGATGATCCGCACCGCGGTGCTGCCGTTCGGCCGCCCCGGCATCATCTCGGCCTCGATGCTCGGCCTCGGCCGTGCGCTCGGCGAGACCATCGCGGTCGCGGTGGTGCTCTCCTCCAACAACGTCCTCTCGCTCCACCTGCTCGACCCGGGCGGTGGCACCTTCGCGCAGAACATCGCGCTGAAGTTCGCCGAGGCCCAGCCCTTCGGCCGGGACGCGCTGATGGCCTCCGGCCTCGTCCTGTTCGTGATCACCCTCGTGGTGAACGGTGCCGCGCGGCTGATCGTCGCCCGCCGCAAGGAGTACTCGGGGGCCAACGCATGAGCGCCGCGACCACGTCCGTTCCGGCGGACACCCGCCCGGTCGGCCGCCCGCTGACCTCCAACCGCCTGCCCAGGTGGACCCCGGCCGCCGTCGCCGCCGGCTCGATCGCGCTCGGCTGCGGGATCGGCGCGGTCGGCGGGCTGGAGAGCCACCTGCAGTGGGGCCTCATCTCGGCGCTGCTGTTCCTGGGGATCAGCTACGGGCTCGCCGCCCGGGTCGAGGGCCGCCGCCAGGCCAAGGACCGCTTCGCCACCTCGGTGGTCTGGGTCGCCTTCATCCTGGCCGTGGTGCCGCTGGCCGCGCTCACCATCTACACCGTCCAGCAGGGCGCGGAGGTGGTGAACGGCAACTTCCTGACGCACTCGATGAAGGGCGTCCGCTACTCGGGCCCCGGCGGCGGCATCTACCACGCGCTGATCGGCACCATCGAGCAGGTCCTGCTGGCCACCGCGATGGCCGCCCCGATCGGTCTGCTGACCGCCGTCTACCTGGTCGAGTACGGCCGGGGCCGGCTCGCCAAGGCGGTCACCTTCTTCGTCGACGTCATGACGGGTGTCCCGTCGATCGTCGCCGGTCTGTTCATCCTGTCCCTGTGGAACATCGCCCTCGGCTTCTCCTACTCGGGCTTCTCGGGCTCCCTCGCGCTGGCGATCCTGATGATGCCGGTCGTGGTCCGTTCCACCGAGGAGATGCTGAAGCTCGTCCCGAACGAGCTGCGCGAGGCGTCGTACGCCCTCGGCGTGCCGAAGTGGAAGACCATCCTGCGGATCGTCCTCCCCACCGCGATCGGCGGCATCACCACCGGCCTGATGCTCGCGGTCGCCCGCATCACGGGCGAGACCGCCCCGGTGATGATGCTGGTCTTCGGCGCGGACTTCATCAACAGTGACCCGTTCAACGGGCCGCAGCAGTCGCTGCCGATGTACATCTGGCAGCAGTACGCGGTGGTGAACAACGACTACGGCTACGCCCGTGCCTGGGGCGCGGCGCTGGTGCTGATCGCCTTCGTGATGGGGCTCAACCTCATCGCCCGGGGCATCGCACGCTGGCGTTCGCCCAAGGGCGGACGCTGAGCGCCCGACTGACGTACGACCCAGAATTCATTAGCGGCCCCCGGCCGCGGGCGAGAGAAGTAACGATCATGGCCAAGCGCATCGACGTCAGCGGACTGTCCGCCTTCTACGGCACCACCAAGGCCATCGAGGACATCTCGATGAGCATCGAGCCCCGCTCGGTGACGGCCTTCATCGGCCCCTCGGGCTGCGGCAAGTCCACCTTCCTGCGGACCCTCAACCGGATGCACGAGGTGATCCCCGGCGCCCGTGTCGAGGGCAAGGTGCTCCTGGACGACGAGAACCTCTACGGCTCGCACGTCGACCCGGTCGCCGTCCGCCGGGCGGTCGGCATGGTCTTCCAGCGGCCGAACCCGTTCCCGACGATGTCGATCTACGACAACGTGATCGCCGGGCTGAAGCTCGCGGGCGTCCGCAAGAAGTCCGTCCTGGACGGCGTGGTGGAGAAGTCCCTCAAGGGCGCCAACCTGTGGAACGAGGTCAAGGACCGGCTGAACAAGCCGGGTGCCGGCCTCTCCGGCGGTCAGCAGCAGCGCCTCTGCATCGCCCGCGCCATCGCGGTCGAGCCGCAGGTCCTGCTGATGGACGAGCCCTGCTCGGCGCTCGACCCGATCTCCACCCTCGCCATCGAGGACCTGATCGGCGAGCTGAAGTCCCAGTTCACGATCGTGATCGTGACGCACAACATGCAGCAGGCGGCCCGCGTCAGCGACCGCACCGCCTTCTTCAACCTCGCCGGGGTCGGCCAGCCGGGCAAGCTGATCGAGCTGGACGACACCCAGCGGATCTTCTCCAACCCGTCCGTGCAGGCGACCGAGGACTACATCTCCGGCCGTTTCGGCTAGACCGCCCGGAGCCAGAGCTGCTTCGTGGTGCTGCATGGCGGTGCCGCCGCGAAGTATGAGGAAGGGCCCGCCCCCGAGACGTGGGGGCGGGCCCTTGCCATGTCAGCCGGCGCGTCCTGCCCGGCCCGGGGCGTCAGCCCCAGAACAGGTGGACGAACCAGTACATCAGGGCCGCGACGATCGCGGCGGCCGGCATCGTGATGAACCAGCCGAGCACGATGTTCTTCGCGACGCCCCAGCGGACCGCGCGGATCCGCTTGGTGGCGCCCACGCCCATGATCGCCGAGGTGATCACGTGGGTGGTGGAGATCGGCGCCTTGAAGACGAACGAGGTGATGTACATGACCGTCGAGGCGGTGGCCTCGGCGGCGAAGCCCTGCGGCGGGTCCAGCTCGATGATCTTGCGGCCGAGGGTCCGCATGATCCGCCAGCCGCCCGCGTAGGTGCCCAGCGAGAGCATCGTGGCGCAGGAGATCTTCACCCAGACCGGGATGTCACTGCTGTCGTGGTGGCCCGAGATGGTGAGCGCCATGACCACGATGCCCATGGTCTTCTGGGCGTCCTGCAGACCGTGCGCGAGGGCCATGGCGGCGGCCGACGCGGTCTGCGCGACCCGGAAGTTGCGCTTGGCGCGGTGCGGGTTGGCCCGCCGGAAGATCCACAGGATCGCCAGCATGACCAGGTAGCCGCCGACCAGGCCGACGATCGGCGAGACGATCATCGGGATGACGATCTTGTCGAGGACGCCGCTCCAGATCACCTCGGTGCCGCCGGCCAGGGCCGCCCCGACCATGCCGCCGAACAGCGCGTGGGAGGAGGAGGACGGCAGGCCGAAGTACCAGGTGACCAGGTTCCAGGCGATCGCGCCGACGAGGGCGGCGAACAGGATCGCCATGCCCTGGTTGCCGGTCGGGGTGGCGATGATGCCCTTGGAGACGGTGTGCGCCACGCCGCTGCCGAGGAAGGCGCCGGCCAGGTTCATCACCGCGGCCATCGCGAGCGCGGCCCGCGGGGTGAGGGCCCGGGTGGAGACCGAGGTGGCGATGGCGTTCGCGGAGTCGTGGAAGCCGTTGGTGTAGGTGAAGAAGAACGCAACGCCGAGGACGGCGATGAGTGCAGCCAGGTCCACGGGGGTCAGGACTCCTTGACGGCGATGGTCTCCACCGTGTTGGCGACGTGCTCGAACGCGTCCGCCGCCTCCTCAAGGACGTCCACGACCTGCTTGAGCTTGAGCACCTCGATGGCGTCGTACTGGCCGGAGAACAGGTGGGCGAGCAGCTTGCGGTGGATCTGGTCGGCCTGGTTCTCCAGCCGGTTGACCTCGATCCAGTACTCGGTGAGGTTGGACATGGTGCGCAGGTTCGGCATCGCCTCGGCGGTGAGCTCGGCGGCGCGCGCCAGCACCTCGATCTGCTGTTCGATGCCCTTGGGCAGGGTCTGGATGTCGTAGAGGACGACCAGGTCGACGGCCTCCTCCATGAAGTCCATGATGTCGTCCAGCGACGAGGCGAGGCTGTAGATGTCCTCGCGGTCGAAGGGCGTGATGAACGACGAGTTCAGCTGGTGGAAGACCGCATGGGTGGTGTCGTCCCCGGCGTGCTCGGCGGCGCGCATGCGCTCGACGATCTCCGCGCGGGCCGACACGTCTGATCCCAGCAGTTCCAGCAGGAGCTTCGATCCCACGACGAGGTTCTCCGCTGCCGCGGCGAACATGTCGTAGAAACTCGTCTCCTTCGGGGTCAGGCTAAAACGCACGGAAATCTCCGATGTGCGGGGTAGGGACTGAACGATGCTAGGTGCAACCAAGCGCAATTGCGCAAACGGGGTGGTGCGAGGGGAGGCGGATCCTCCGCTTCCGTTTGGTCGCCGTAGTGGTGCACCCGGCCCGCACACCCATGTGCGGACGTGAGCCCCCAGTCTGACGGAACCTCGCGCGGTTTGCCCCTGTCGTGCGCGCGGAACAGCGGGGTGTGGCCCGGACGGGGGAACCACCCTCCGGGCCGGCCCCGGAGCCCGGCCGGACCCCGCCCGGCGCCGCTCTGGGCCGCTCTGGGGCCGCTCTGGGGCCGCTCCGGGGCCGCTCCGGGGCCGCTCCGGGCCGTGGACCGCGCCGGAGGAACACCACGACCGGCCCCGGTGTTGGACACTGGAGGCCGACGCAGCCACCCAGGCATCCAGACGAAGGCGGGCCGATGACCACGACGGAAGCGCGCACCGACCCGGACCAGGCGCCGGGGGGCGAGCCGCACGGCGCCGCCGGGCCGGCCGCTCCGGAGGCGCCCGCACAGCACGGTGGGCACGGCGGACACGGTCCGCACGGGTACAGCGCCCAGAAGGACGCCCACCTCAAGCGCCTGCGCCGGATCGAGGGCCAGATCCGCGGCCTCCAGCGGATGGTCGACGAGGACGTCTACTGCATCGACGTGCTGACCCAGGTGTCGGCCGGTACCAAGGCCCTGCAGTCCTTCGCGCTGTCCCTGCTGGAGGAGCACCTGCGGCACTGCGTCGCCGCGGCCGCCGAGGAGGGCGGCGCCGAGCTGGACGCCAAGGTGGCGGAGGCCACCGCCGCGATCGGCCGGCTGCTGCGCAGCTAGCCCCTCGGCCGGGCGCCTAGGAGCTGCCCTGGCGGCCGGTTCCGGAGCCCGCCGAGGGCCCGGCTCCGGAGCGGCGGCCGGCGCGTCCGGGCGCCCGCTCCTGGGGCGTCCGGTGCCCCGCCTCCGACGGCCGGTCGGCGGCCGCGGCGCCGTCGGGCCGGTCCAGCAGCAGCACCTCGTCGATCCGTTCCGGCGGGAGCCGGTCGCCGTCGCTGGCCGTGGCGGCGATCATCAGCTCGCCGGCCAGGTCGATCTCGTCGAGGGCCGCGTCCTCGTGGCCGCCGCTGCGGCCGCCCGTGGACGACACCACCTGCACCACCCCTTCAGCGCCTCGCCAGCCCGGGCGGCAGCCACCCGATGTCCAGCCTAGGCACTTCGCAGCCCGTCCACATGGCACGGACGGGCCATCTCGGCGCCGCCGAAACGGGTGGGCCGCGCTGCCCGGGGTGGCCCACCCGATCCGGCGGCGTCCCCGCCGCCGGCTACTTCGGGCTTTCCGTGGGCTTCATCGCGTAGATGTCGGCGGCGGGCGGCTCGGCCGCCTCCACCGGCTTGCCGAAGTCCGACAGCGTGGTGGTCGACGTCACCTTCACCTGGTCCTTCGCCTCCTTGGACCCGGCCACGCCGGCGAAGGTGAAGATCTCGACCACCTTGTGCAGCCGCCCCTGCTCGTCCAGCCAGGCGTCGTACGGGACGTCCTTGACCGTGAAGGTCTGGGAGCCCATCCGCAGGCCGTCCCCGCCCCGGCCGCCGGTCGCGTCCGCGGCCTTGGCGAGGTCCAGGGTGCCCCGGTAGTGCTTCAGCGGGACCCCGTCGACGGTCTCGGTGCCGACCAGGTCCGCCTTCTGCGCCCCGCGCAGCGCACCCGCGGCGGAGGCCGGTTCGGTGGCGCCGCTGCTGACCAGGTTGCCGTCCGGCAGCTGGCGCACGTCGAGCTTGACCCACTTGCCCTCGGGCACCTTGGCGCCGCTGTTCTGCAGGTAGACGGTGCCCGGCAGGACCACCTCGACGATCTTCCCGGTGGTCGCCGCGCCGGGTGGCACCGCGACCTCCAGCCGCCCGATCCGCTTCACGTAGTCGTAGCCGCCGGTGCCGGTGAAGACGGCCTTCTTCTCGGCCGACTCGGTGACCAGTTCGGTCGCGGTGTGCGCGGAGCCCGTCCGGCCGGTGATGTCGGCGGCGCTGCGGACGGCCGTCACCGGGTCGGCGGAGAGCCGGTCGGCGCCCGCCTTCTGGTCGGCCGAGCCGCCGGAGTCGGCGGTGGCGCCCGAGCAGCCGGCCAGCCCGGCGAGCGCGGCAGCGAGCACGGCGGCGCCGGCCGCCGAGCGCAGGTGGGGCAGTGGGCGACCGTGCCGCCGGCCGCTGCGCTGCTGGTCGGTCATCTTCATCCTCGCGACAACCCCCTCGGGCCCCGACTGCCCCGCCGGCCACCACCACCGGGTGGGCAGAGCTCTTTCCGGGCAAACGAGTTGGGCATCGAAGGGTTACGCGGCACCCGGCGCACGGCGGGCGTCGCGCGCCGGGTCCCGGGCGCGTTACCGTGAAGCACGTGCACAGTGAGCTGCCGGCCGAGCCCGGCACCGCCCGGATGCCCGAGCACCGCGTCGAGATCGGCGAGCGCGGTTCCTTCTGCTTCGCGACCTGCGCGTGCGGCTGGTTCTCACCGGCCCGCCGTTCCCGTGACCTGACCAGACGCGAGGCCGCCGACCACCTGGCCGGGACCGGCGCCGGCCGGACGACGGTCTAGCACCGGCCGGACGACGGTCTGGCGCCGGCCGGACGCGGCCCCGTCGGCCTCGGCGGCCCCGCCGCTAGGCCGCGAGGTCGGACTCCGGCGGCTGCTCGCCGGACGTCACGGTGCCGCCCGTCCGCCCCCGTCGGCCGCCGCGCGGGCGGTTGCCGGACTGCGGTGCCCGGATCAGCGGGGCGACGGCGGTGCGGCTCAGCGCGTGGCAGAGCGGGACCAGCACGGCCATCGCGATCGGCGCCAGCAGCAGGACCACCGCGGTGGCGAGCGCGAAGCCGCCGATCACGTCGGTGGGGTAGTGGACGCCCATGTACATCCGGCAGAAGCCCTGCAGCAGCGCGAGGCCGCCGGCGATCCAGCCCAGCCGCCGGTTCACCAGGAACAGGGCGACCGCGATGCCCATCGACATCGTCGAGTGGTCGCTCACGAAGGAGTGGGTGCCCTCCTTGCCCTCCACCAGCACGTCCAGCCCGGAGTGGTCGACGAACGGCCGCGGGCGGTTGACGATGGCGGCGATCGGCAGGTTCGCCAGCTCGGCGAGGGCGACCGCGAGCGGCGCCCAGAGCAGGCCGGCGACGGCCACCGGGGCGTCCGGGCGGCGTCGCGCCTGGAGCCAGCCGACCAGCCCCAGCAGGGCCAGGCCGATCAGGATGCCGTACTCGCCGATCCAGGAGACCGAGTGGTCCAACCACTGCGGGGAGCGCTTGGCCAGGCCGTTGACGGCGTAGAGCAGTCCGAGGTCGGGGTTGGTCGTGTCGGCAAGCGGCGTCGACACGCCGCACCTCCTTCTGGTTCCGCAGCACCTGTTCGATCCGGCCGTGGCCCGCCGTCCCCGCCCTGTTCAGGGAGCTGACGTGGAGCCAACGAACACAACGTCATAACCGGTGCACAGCGTTCCACGGAAACGCGCGGTTATGGAAACTTGACTCAGCGTCCACAGCGCACTCACACCCGGCGGCCCGGAGGGTTCAGCTCTTTGCAGCGTTTTGACCTGCACCTGTCGGGGAGGGGCCGGCCGCGACCGCCCGGCGGGTCGCCGCGGAGCCGGGCGCGCCGAGGGCGGACGGCGGCGCGGGGGCGGCCTGGTTGGCCGGGGCGGCGGGGGCCGACGGGGCCGGGGAGTCCGGGGTGCCCGGGCGGCTGGGGCCGGTGATGCTGCCGTCGGTGTTGCGGACCGGCAGCGCCTCGGCGCCGTCCGAGGTGACCCGGGTGGCGCCGATGTACTCCTTGCTGTCGATCTTGTCGTAGCGGATCACCGCGCCGGTGTGCGGGGCGTTGATCATGTAACCGCCGCCGACGTAGATGCCGACGTGGTGGATGGTGCGCGGGTCGCCCAGGTCGGTCGCCCAGAACACCAGGTCCCCCGGGCGGAGCTGGTCGCGCGAGGGGTGCTGCCCGGCGTACCACTGGTCGTTGGCGACCCGGGGGAGCGTGATGCCCACGCTGGCGTACGCCGCCTGGGTCAGCCCGGAGCAGTCGAACCGCCCGTTCTGCGAGGGCAGGCCCTCGCCGCCCCACAGGTACGGGGTACCGAGCTTGGTCTGGGCGAAGTAGATCGCCCCGGCCGACTGCTGGGAGACGGCCACCGGCGCGGTCGGCGCGGTGAAGCTGCGGGCCATGGCCTGGATGTTCTTCACATAGCCCTGGGTCTCCTTGTACGGCGGGATCCCGCCGTACTTCGTGACCGCGTACGGACCGGCGTTGTAGGCGGCCAGCAGGTTGGCCTGGCGGTCGCCCGGGACCTTGGCGACGTCGTCGGCGAGTGCGCAGTCGAACGTGGCGGCCGAGGCGATCGCGTCCAGCGGGTCCCAGACATCCTTCTTGCCGTCATTGTTGCCGTCCGTGCCGTATGTTCCCCAAGTGGCCGGCATGAACTGCGCCATTCCCTGCGCGCCGACGGGCGATCGGGCGCCGGGGTCAAAGCCGCTTTCCTGGTACAGCTGCGCCGCGAGCATCGGCGGGGAGATCTCCGGGCAGAGCGAGCCCCACTGCTGGATCGGCCCCTGGTAGGCCGCCGGAACGGTGCCCGGGGAGAGCGCGGCGCGATTGGCCGACTGCTGCGGCGCACCACTGGCCGCATACGTCGCAACCGTAACCAGCCCGATGAAGCCGACCGCTACAACTCCCGCAGCGGCGGCGGCCGTACCGGCCTTCCGGAGTACCATCAGCACCATCCCGACGAATCGTCAGTCGAAGTGTCCCGGAAGGCGTTGCTCACCGCAATCATCAGAGATACAAAGAGTGAGCGCTATCCTTCGTACGGTGGACATCCTCGCGTACGTGTCCGGTGCCGCACGACCAATCCGCGAGAAGCAGCCAAGTCGACATCAGATCTGGCCAAGAATAGGTACCGACCCTTCGCGCGGACGGGGTCTGGGCCCTTGAATTTGCCTGATCGGGCGGTGAGATGGAAATGAACCTGAGCAGCGTGGACAGACTCGCGATCGGCCACCTGGCCGAAGACCCTCCTAAGAAGCCGAATATCGACACCATCATCGGCGGGATCGCGCCGGACTGGGGCCCGTTCGCGAGTCTCGGGTCGGAGGCCCGGGTGATGGTCGAGGTCGTCATGGCCGTGGCGATCCTGGCCTGCCTCGGCCTGGCCGTCTGGGGCGCGGCCAAGCAGCGGATCGGTGCGACCGCGATGCGGGACAGCTTCGGTGCCGAACAGGGCAAGGGACTGATCATCGCCGGGCTGACCGGCGTGTTCATCATTGGATCACTTGGCACTCTGTTCACCATTGTGTACGGCATGGCCATCTGACGATCGGAACAGTTCGGGCGCGCGTGGGCGGCACGGCTGTCCGCCCGCCCGGCCGCCGGTTCCGTCGGAGCCCCCGTCGGGAGTCCACCCCACCACCCCTCCCTCCGCGCCCGCCCACGGGCGGAGGGGCCCCCGGAGCCTCCCCGGCTCCCAGCACCAGGAGGGCCGCCGTGCCGTTGTCCGACGACCAGCCGCACACCCGTACGCGGCTGCCGGTCGGCGAACAGCCCTCGTCGCAGCCGACCGCCCGTCAGCCCCGGCCGCTGCGGACCCTGCTGGCCGTCCTGGTGGTCGTGACCCTGCTGGTCGTGGCGATCTCCATCGCCAACCGCGGCAAGGCCGACCCCGGCTCCGGGCCCGCCCGCTCGGCCGACGGCGTCGCCCCCACGGCCGCCTCCGGCGCCGGGCCGGCACCCAGCGGGGACCAGCCCGTCGGCACCACGACCAACGGGATCGCCGGCGGCTTCCCGCACACCGACCAGGGCGCGCAGTCGGCCGCCACCAACTACGCGGTCGCCATCGGCTCGGCCGACATGTTCCGCACCGACAGCCGCCACACCATCGTGGCCACCATCGCCGACCCGTCGGCCGTCACGGCCCTCCAGACGCGCCTGGACCAGGGGTTCGGCGGGGACACCGCGGCCCGCTACGGCCTCGACGCCCAGGGCCGCGCGCCGAAGGGGCTCACCTTCGTCAGCCGCACCGTCCCGGTGGGTGCCAAGCAGGTGGGTTACAGCGACGGCGAGGCCAAGGTCGAGGTCTGGTGCACGGGTCTCACCGGGCTCGCCGGCGAGCGCTCCGTCCAGCCGGTCATGGAGAACTGGTTCACCCTCACCCTGACCCTGCGCTGGGCGGGCAGCGACTGGAAGCTCGCCGACTACGCAAGCCGGCCGGGCCCAGCCCCGATGCCGGGCGACCAGCAGGCCGCCACCGCCGAGGAGATCACCGGCGCCGTCCAGCAGTTCGGGGGTTTCCGCTATGCCCGTTGAGTCCACCCCGCGGCGCCGTGCCGCACGTCCTGTCGCCCCCTCCGCCGTGCGCCCCGGTGCCCGCCGGGCCGGCGCGGTCGCGGGGGCGCTGGCCGCCGTGCAGGTGGCCGCGCTGCTGACGGCGCAGCGGGCCTTCGCGGAGCCGTCGCCGACGGCGACGCCGTCCCCCAGCGCAACTTGTCAGAAGGTCGACCTGCCGATTCCGGGCAGCGATGCGGGCTGTGCTCCGAACGGGGCGGTGGTCATCCCCGGCTCCGGGACCGTCGGGAGTGTCACCGATCCGCTCGGGGCGCTCGCGAAGGGGTGTGCGCAGGCGGCGTCCTGGGTGGTGCGGAAGCTGTCGGGGGCCATCGACGGAACGACGCAGGTGGACTTCACCAACGCGTCGTTCCTGCAGCAGTACGCGGTGGTGTTCGCCGCCTCGACGGTCATCACGCTGGTGCTCTGGCTGCTGGCGGTGACGAAGCGGGCGGTGCGCGGCGCGCCCCTGACGACGGCGATCTCGGAAGCGATCGGCTTCCTGTGGCTGACCGTGGTGGCCTCCGCGTTCACGCCGCTGATCCTGTACACCGTGGTGAGCGCGACCGACGGGCTGACCACGGCGATCGCGGTGGGGACGAAGTCCGACACCGGGACGTACCTGGGCGGGTTCGCGGACACCTTGGAGAAGGGTGACATGGGCGGCGGCCCGCTGATCCTGATCATCGTGTCGCTGGTGGCCGTGCTGGCGGCGGCGGTGCTCTGGGTCGAGCTGCTGATCCGGGCGGCGATGCTGTACGTGGGCGCGCTGCTGGGGACGGCGGTGTACGCGGGGCTGGTCGACAAGCAGCTGTGGAAGCACGTGCGCCGTTGGGCCGGGGTGATGCTGGCGGTGGACCTGGCGAAGCCGATCATCGTGATCATCCTCGGGCTGGCCGGCGCGGTGGCCACCGGCGCCGGGGCCAACGACGACTTCGCCCGGGTGCTGTCCGGCCTGGCGATCCTCTTCCTCTCGATCTTCGCGAGCGCCTCCGTCTACCGTTTCGTGCCGGGCTTCGGTGACGAGATCATGAGCATGCGCCATGCCCGGGCCAGCGCGGTGTCGGCCGGGTCGGCGATGATCAACGGCACGGCGAACCTGGTGAAGCAGGGCATCAGCACGCACGGCGACCGCGGCGCGCAGGGGGGCGGCGGCAGCCCGGGGGTGGGCGGCGGCTCGGTCGCGCCGGGCATCGCCGCCCACGCGACGCGGTCCCCCGCGCCGCCGCCGCAGGCCTCGCCGGCCTCGGCCTCGACCCGCGACAGCAATCCAGCGAAGGGAGGGTGACGGGTAAGTGAGCAGCGAACCACTCGGCCAGTACGGCGCCCAGTACGCCCAGCCGTACGTGCACCAGCGCCGCACCTACCTGATCGGCAAGGCCCGCCCGAACGCGCCGATCGGCCGCAACCGGGAGTCCGGCGAGATCGTCCTGATCATCTTCGGGGCGTTCCTCGGCATGCTCTGGGGTCTGCTGATGCCGATCCTGCCGCTGCGCATCGCGGGTCTGGTCGGTCTGCCCCTGCTGGCGATCGCGGCGGTCTACGTGCCGTACCGGCGCCGGACGTTCTACAAGTGGGTGGAGATCAACCGCACCTACCGCCGGACGGTCCGCAGCGGCCGGGCGGTGTGGAAGTCGGACGTGATGGACGCCGGGACCCGGATGGACGGGCGGGAGGTCGAGGTCGGCCCGCCGCCCGGGGTGGGGCGGCTGCGCTGGCTGGCCGCGCCGTTCGGGCCGGACGAGGTCGGGGTGCTGATGCACCTGGAGCGGCGGACGGTGACGGCCGCGATCGAGATCGAGGGCCCGGGCGTCGGCCTGCGCGACTCGGAGGACCAGGAGGCCCTGGTCGACCGGTTCGGCACGCTGCTGAAGCACGTCGCCAACGGCGACGGCTTCGTGACGCGGCTGCAGATCCTGGCCCGTACGCTGCCGGCGGACCCGGACGCGCACGCCAAGGACGTGGAGCGGCGCGGCGACCACGACGCGCCGGGCTGGCTGAAGGACTCGTACGACCAGCTGCAGTCGATGGTGTCGACCTCCTCCGAGCAGCACCGGGCGTACCTGGTGGCCTGCATGCACTACACCCGTGACCTGGCCGCCGAGGCGCACGCGATGGGCCGGACGGCGACCGGGCGGCGGGCCCGGGACGACGAGGGCCTGGCCGCGGTGATGGCCCGTGAGCTGACGGACATCTGCGCCCGGCTGGCGGAGGCCGACATCCGGGTGCGCCAGCCGCTCGGGCAGGCGCGGCTCTCCTCGCTGCTGCACTCGATGTACGACCCGGACCACCCGATCGACCACATCCAGGCGATGTCCCGGCGCAACGCCTGGCCGGCCGAGCTGGACGCGACGAACCCGCAGTACCTGGAGGCGAAGACCCGCGAGTCGGCGACCCGCGCGCCGTGGTGCCACGCCACCGCGTGGATCAAGGAGTGGCCGCTGACCCCGGTGGGCGTCAACTTCCTGGCGCCGCTGCTGGTGCACACGCCGGACGTGATCCGGACGGTCGCGGTGACGATGGACCTGGAGCCCACCGACGTCGCGATCGAGCGGATGCTCACCGAGAAGACCAACGACGAGGCGGAGGCCAGTCGCGCCGCGAAGATGAACCGGACGGTCGACCCGCGCGACCTGGCCCACACCGGCCGGGTCGACCAGCGCGGTGACGACCTGGCCTCCGGCGCGGCCGGGGTGAACCTGGTCGGCTACATCACCGTCTCCTCGCGCAACCCGGAGGCGCTGGCCCGCGACAAGCGGACCATCCGTGCCTCGGCCGGCAAGAGCTACCTCAAGCTGGAGTGGTGCGACCGCGAGCACCACCGGGCGTTCGTCAACACCCTGCCGTTCGCCACCGGCATCCGCCGCTGATCCACCTGGAGGCCCCGCATGGCGATCGGCAACCTCACCGACGCGTTCACCAGCCTGATGTTCGGCAAGGTGGAGACCACCCGGCTGCCGGTGCGCACCTCCACCGGCCAGGCGCAGGCGGTCTACCTGCCCACCGCCGCGCCGGGGCTGGGCGACTCCGGCGTGATCATCGGCCGCGAGGTGTACAGCGGCAAGGGCTACGTCTATGACCCCTTCCAGCTGTACGGGCAGCAGCTGCCGGCGCCGCACTGGCTGGTGCTCGGGGAGTCGGGCAACGGCAAGTCCGCGCTGGAGAAGACGTACGTGCTGCGCCAGCTGCGGTTCCGCGACCGGCAGGTGGTGGTGCTGGACGCGCAGGGCGAGGACGGCGTCGGCGAGTGGAACCTGATCGCCAACGCGCTGGGCATAAAGTCGATCCGGCTCGACCCGATGGCGGCCCGGGACGGCGGGGTGAAGCTCAACCCGCTGGACCCGGCGATCACCCAGACCGGCCAGCTGTCGCTGCTGCGCACCATCGTCGAGGTGGCGATGGGGCGCGGGCTGGAGGAGCGGGCGGGGTTCGCGCTGAAGGCGGCGCACGCCCATGTGATCGCCTCGGTGACCGACCGGCAGCCGGTGCTGGACGACATCATCGACACCCTGCGCAGCCCCGAGCTGGCCTCGGTGGAGTCGCTCGGGGTCGGGGTGGACGAGGTGCAGTCCTGGGGTCTGGACGTGGCCCTGGTGCTGGACCGGCTGGTCGACGGTGACCTGCGCGGCATGTTCGACGGGCCGACCACCGACGGCATCGACCTGGACGCGCCGCTGATCGTGTTCGACCTGTCGCACATCGACCGGAACTCGATCGCGATGCCGATCCTGATGGCGATCGTCGGCGTCTGGCTGGAGCACACCTGGATCAGGCCGGACCGGCGCAAGCGGATCTTCCTGGTGGAAGAGGCCTGGCACATCATCAACAGCCCCTTCGTCGCCCAGCTGTTCCAGCGGCTGCTGAAGTTCGGGCGCCGGCTCGGTCTCTCCTTCGTGGCGGTGGTGCACCACCTGTCCGACGTGGTGGACGGCGCGGCCGCCAAGGAGGCCTCGGCGATCCTCAAGATGGCCTCCACCCGGACGATCTACATGCAGAAGGCCGAGGAGGCGAGAGCCACCGGCCGGGTGCTGGGTCTGCCGCGCTGGGCGGTTGAGATCATCCCCACACTCTCGCCCGGCATCGCGGTCTGGGACGTCAACGGCAACGTCCAGGTGGTGAAGCACATCATCACCGAGGCCGAGCGGCCATTGGTCTACACCGACCGCGCGATGACGGAGGACACGGTCGCCGAGCGGACCCGTGCAGAGCGCCAGTTGGCGTCCGAACCAGGTCTCTGAACCCCGCTCCGGCGTGCGCCGGAGCCCTCGCCGCGTCAGTCCGGTCCGGCTCCGGGCCGCTTCGGCGCGCCCGTCCGGCGGCCCGCCGTGCGGCGACGGTTCGTCAGCAGGTAACCCTGTCGTTACGTCCAGGGTCCTGACAGCTACGCGCGTTGACTCTAGGCTGCACTGGCGCAACGCCTCCCGTCGCCCGTCCACGCATGTCGACCGCCGGGCGCTCTCTCAAGGTGCAGGGGACCTTCATGCTCACCGTCAGATCCCGACGTGCCGTTCTGGCCGCCGTCGCCGCGGCCGGCCTCGTCGGCACCGTGGCCATGCCGACCGCCGCCCAGGCCGCGGACGCCAAGCGTCACAAGACCGTCAACCTCCAGCTGCTGGCGATCAACGATTTCCACGGCAACCTGGAGCCCCCGGCCGGTTCGTCCGGCACCATCCGGGAGATCGACCCGGCGACCGGTCAGCCGGTCAGCACCCCGGCCGGCGGCATCGAGTACCTGGCCACCGCGCTGCGCCAGGCCCGGATCCCGGCGGACGACTCGATCACCGTCGCCGCCGGTGACATCGTCGGAGCCTCCCCGCTGACCTCGGCGCTCTTCCACGACGAGCCGACCATCGAGGCGATGGACAAGCTCGGCCTGGACGTCACGGCGGTCGGCAACCACGAGTTCGACGAGGGCTCCAAGGAGCTCATCCGCCTCCAGGACGGCGGCTGCCACCCGGTGGACGGCTGCTACGAGGAGGGGCGCAAGTTCAAGGGCGCCAACTTCAACTACCTGGCCGCCAACGTCACCAACGAGAAGACCGGCAAGCCGATCCTGGCCCCGTACTGGGTGACCAGGTCGCAGGGCGTCAAGGTCGGCTTCATCGGCGCGACCCTGGAGGGCACGCCGAACATCGTCACCGCCGAGGGCGTCAAGGGCCTGAAGTTCGGCGACGAGGTCGACACGATCAACAAGTACGCGGCCGAGCTGAAGAAGCAGGGCGTGAACTCGATCGTCGCCCTGATCCACGAGGGCGGGCTGCCGGCCAGCAGCACCTACAACTACGACTGCGGCGCCGCCGGTGAGGGCATCTCCGGCCCGATCGTCGACATCGCCAAGAACCTGGACCCGGCGATCGGCGCCATCGTCACCGGTCACACCCACAACGCCTACGCCTGCACCATCCCCGACCCGCAGGGCGTGCCGCGCTCGGTGACCAGCGCCGCCTCGTTCGGCCGGCTCTACACCGAGATCGACCTGAAGCTCGACAAGACCACGGGCACCATCGTGCGCCCCTCGGTCAAGGCCGAGAACCACATCGTGCGCCGCACGGTCGAGAAGGCCCCGGACATGACGGCGCTGATCGACCACTACTCCAAGCTGGCCGCGCCGATCGCCAACCGCCCGCTGGGCTACATCGCCTCGGACATCAACGGCCGCGGCAACAGCGACCTGGAGAAGCCGCTCGGTGACGTGATCGCCGACGCCCAGCTGGCCGGCCTGGCGCCCGCCGACAAGGGCGGCGCGCAGCTCGCCTTCATGAACCCCGGCGGCATCCGCTCGGACCTGGTCTACAAGGCGAGTGGGGCCGAGGGCGACGGCGTGGTGACCTACGGCGAGGCGTTCACCGTCCAGCCGTTCACCAACATGATGCAGGTCAAGACGCTGACCGGCGCCCAGCTGGTCCAGCTGCTCCAGCAGCAGGTGAGCGGTGCCAACGCGGCCTCGCCGAAGGTCCTGCAGTCCTCCAAGGGCCTGACCTACACCCTGGACATGCGCAAGGCCGGTGCGGACCGGGTGCTCGTGGACTCGATCCGGCTGAACGGTGCGGCGATCGACCCGGCCGCCAAGTACCGCGTCGCGGCCAACGAGTTCCTGGCCGGCGGCGGCGACGGCTTCCCGGCCTTCGCGGCCGGCACCGACAAGCTGGTCGGCGCCTCCGACCTGGACGTCTTCGCCGCCTACCTCGGTGCCAACAGCTCGGCGGCCGCGCCGCTGAAGGCGCCGGCGCAGGACCGCATCAAGGTCATCGGCCCGGGCGTCGACAACGACTGACCGGAGCCGACGGAGGAACGGGCGGGGCGCTGTCGGGGCGCCCCGCCCGTTCCGTCCGTCCGGGCCCGGCCGCTAGCCGGCCGAGGGGCCGCCCGGCAGCCGGACGGTGGCCAGGGCGCCCGGGCCCCCGTCGTGCGCCGGGCCGAGCGACACCTCGCCGCCCGCCTCCCGCACGCTCTGCGCGACGATCGACAGCCCCAGGCCGGACCCGGGGAGCTGGCGCGAGGACGGCGAGCGCCAGAAGCGGTCGAAGACGTACGGCAGCTCGTCCGACGGGATCCCGGGGCCGTGGTCCCGGACGGTCAGCACGCCCTGGTGGAGCCGGACGTCGATCGCGGCGCCGGGCGGGCTGTACTTGACCGCGTTGTCCAGCAGGTTGATCACGGCGCGCTCCAGCGCGGCGGCGTCGCCCTGGACGAACCACGGCTCGACGTCGGTCTCGAAGACCAGCCCCGGACCGCGCAGCTTCGCCCGGGCGACGGCCCGGTCGGCGAGCTCGTGCAGGGCGACCACCGCCAGGATCCGGCCCGGTTTCGGCGTGTCGGGGCGGGAGAGCTGGAGCAGGTCGCCGATCAGGACGGTGAGCTCCTGCATCTGCGCCTTCATGTTGCCGAGCAGCTTGGTCCTGGTCGCGGCGGGCAGCGGACGGCCGGTGTCGTCGCTGCGGATCATCAGGTCGACGTTGGTGCGCAGTGAGGTGAGCGGGGTGCGGAGCTCGTGCCCGGCGTCGGCGATCAGCCGCGTCTGGCGGTCGCGGGAGTTGGCGAGCGCGGTGCTCATCGAGTTGAACGAGGCGGAGAGCCGGGCGATCTCGTCGCTGCCGTGCACGGGGATCGTGCTGCCGACCTCCTCGGTGCGGGCGATGTGCTCGACCACGTCGGTGAGCCGGTCGACGGGCTTGAGCGCCGAGCGGGCCACGAACCGGCCGGCGACCCCGGCGAGGATGATGCCGCCGAGGGCCACGCCCCCGAGGATCAGGGCGAGGTTCTGCAGGGACTCCTCGGTCGACTTGGTCGGGGAGGCGACCATGATGAGCACGGAGGAGTGGTTGGTGGCGACGGCTGTGGTGATCTTGACCGTGGCGGGATCACCGTTGGTGAAGCGGCCGTCGCGGATGATCGACTGATTCGGCTTCAGCGCGAACGCCCGGGCGTCCTCCGGCTGGATCACGATCGCCCTGGTGGCACTCGCCGGCAGGGTGACGCAGGCCGGGTCGGCCCAGACGAACTGGGTGTCCCGGGCGGCGGGGCCACCGCCCGGAGGCTCCGGCAGGGTCCCGGCCTCCTTGGCCTGCTGGACCATCTTCAGGGCGGCTTCCGGGGTCGTGGCGCACGGAAGGCTCAGCGGGGCCGCGCGGGGAGGCGGCACGTTCTGCAGGTCGTTGCGGACCTGCCCGTACAGCTGCTTCTCCACGATGAACCAGCAGGCCAGCGCCGACAGGGCGATCGCCACCGCCACCGCCGCCGCCGTCAGGAAGGTGAGCCGGCGGCGCAGGGACTGGGCGCGGTACCAGCGGGCGAGCCGCTGCCGGCGGTGGACGCGGGGCGGTAGCAGGGGCGGGGGCGGGGTGGCGGTGTCGCTCACGCCGTGGTGCCGGCGGCCGGGCGGAGGGCGTAGCCGACGCCGCGTACGGTCTGGATGATCCGGGGCATGCCGCCCTGCTCGGTCTTGCGGCGCAGGTACATCACGTAGACGTCCAGGGAGTTGGAGGAGGGCTCGAAGTCGAAGCCCCAGACCGCCTTGAGGATCTGCTCGCGGGTGAGCACCTGGCGGGGGTGCGAGAGGAACATCTCCAGCAGCATGAACTCGGTGCGGGTCAGCTCGACCGGCCTGCCGGCCCGGGTGACCTCGCGGGTGGCGGTGTTCATCCGGAGGTCGGCGAAGGCCAGGACCTCGCTGTCGTCCTCGACGGCCGCGGCGCGGGCGGCGGCCTCGGTGGCGAGGGCGTTGCGGCGGAGCAGGGCGCGGACCCGGGCGAGCAGCTCGTCGAGTTCGAAGGGCTTGGCGAGGTAGTCGTCGGCGCCGACGTCCAGGCCGGTGACCCGGTCGCCGACGGCGTCGCGGGCGGTGAGCATCAGGACCGGGACGGTGTCGCCGCGCGAGCGCATCCGGCGGACGGCGGTGAGGCCGTCCATCCGGGGCATCATGATGTCCAGCAGGACGAGGTCGGGCTTCTCCCGTTCGACGGTCTCCAGCGCCTCGTAGCCGTCGGTGGCGGTGGCGACCTCGTAGCCCTCGAAGGCGAGGCTGCTCTCCAGTGCGTCCCGGAGGGCGGGTTCGTCGTCGACCACGAGGAGCCGGGCGGAGGCCGGTCCGGGCTCGGCGGGGGTGCGGTCGTCGGCGGCCGGGGTCATGGGCGGTTGCCCTTTCTCGTCGTCTCTCCTCGGCGGAGAGCCTGTCGGGAGCCTGCTGGGGTGCTGCTCGGGTGCTGCGGGAACTGCCGGGGGCGCTGCTCGGGTGCTGAGGTGACCTGCTCGGAGTAATTGTCCGTCTAGATGTTCTGCCCGGCCTGCAGCTCGGGCAGCACCTGCTTGATGTCGTTGATCGGGATGGCGAACCCGAGGCCGACGCTGCCGGCGGTGCCGCCGCCGGCCGTGGAGCTGGAGCCGCCGGCCGAGTACATCGCCGAGTTGATGCCGATGACCTGGCCGTTCGCGTTGATCAGCGGGCCGCCGGAGTTGCCGGGGTTGAGCGCGGCGTCGGTCTGGAAGGCCTTGTAGGTCGCGGTCTCACCGCTGTTCTGCTGCGGGGTGCTGCCGCGCAGACCGGGCAGGTTCGGGAAGCCGAAGCCGCCGTTGCCGCTGGTGGTGCCCTCGTCGACCTGGACGGTGACCTCGCGGTTCTCGGCGCTGATGATGCCGGAGGTGACGGTGCCGGTGAGGCCCTCCGGGTTGCCGATGGCGACGACCGCGTCACCGACCCCGACGGTGGAGGAGTCGCCGAGGGTGGCGGGGCTGAGGTTCTTGGCGCCGCTCGCGGTGATCACGGCGGCGTCCAGCGACTTGTCGGTGCCGGTGACGGTGGCCTTGGCGGTGGAGCCGTCCTTGAAGGTGACGGTGACCTGGCCGCCGTCGGAGGCGCCGGAGACGACGTGGTAGTTGGTGAGGATCCGGCCGTCCTTGTCGAGCACCACGCCGGTGCCGGTGGCGGTGCCGTTCGCGGTCTTCACGGTGATCTGGACGACGCTCGGCGAGACGGCCGAGGCGATCGCGGCGACGTCGGCGCTGCCGTCCGAGCGGGCGGAGACCGGGCTGGCGATGGTGCCGGTGCGGGTGGCCGAGCCGTGTTCCTGGGCGGCGACCACACCGCCGGTCACCCCGCCGAGGACGGCGGCGATCGCCGCGACGGCGGTGACCAGCGCGACCCGGCCGCGCAGGAGGCCGCGCCTGCCCCGGCCGCCGTGCCCGCCGTGGGACGTCGGTCCGTCGGCGGCCGGGGGCGCCGACGGCATCGGCGGGGCCGCGGGCGGGGGAGGGGGCGGGGTGCCGACCGAGGGGTGACCGGCGGCGGGGTACCCGGTGGTCGTGCTGTCGAGGACGGTGCCCCGGACGACCTGGCCCTCGGCGGGGTGCGGGTGTCCGTGCGGGGCCCGGTACGGGTCGTACTGCTCGCTGCCGTGCTGCTGATCGCTCATGCCGACCAACGTCCGCCCGCCGGATGAGGATCCGATGAGAACGGGGTCAGAAGCCCCCGAGAAGCCCGTTGACTTCTCATAAAGCCTGGTCAGGCCGGGACCGCCGCTAGGACGGCCGAGTCTCCTGCGGCGCGCTCGGCTGGCAGCCGCAGGAACGGCGGATGACCAGGCGCGACGGGAACTTCCGGACCCGCTCGGTGTCCGAGCCGGGCACCATCAGCGAGTCGTCGAGGACGAGGTCCACCGCGGCCCGGGCCATCGCGTCGCGGTCGGAGGCGACGGTGGTCAGCGGCGGGTCGGCGAAGGCGGCCTCGGGCACGTCGTCGAAGCCGGCCACCGCGAGGTCCTCCGGGACCCGCAGGCCGAGCTCGCGGGCGGCCCGCAGCACGCCGATCGCCTGGTCGTCGGTGGAGCAGAAGACGGCGGGCGGCCGCTCGGCCGAGCCCAGCAGGCCGAGCGCGACCTCGTAGGCGCCGTAGCGGTGGAAGGGCGCGTCGATCAGGTGCGGTTCGGTGGGCAGGCCGTGGGCGTCCATGGCGCGCTGCCAGCCCTCGACGTGGTCGATGACCGGGTCGCCGGGGGCGGGGGACTCGACCGGGCCGCCGAAGCAGGCCACGTACGGGTGCCCGTGCTCCTCCAGCAGGTGGCGGACGACGGCCTCGGCGCCGGCCACGTCGTCGGTGACCACCGCGACGTCGTCGATCGCCTCGGGCCGGCGGTGCAGGAGCACCACCTTGGCGCCCTCCATCGCGGCGAACTCCTCGGCCGCCCGCTGCGAGGGGCCCTGGCTGACCAGGATCAGGCCGGAGACCCGCATGCCGAGGAAGGCGCGGACGTAGTGCACCTCGCGGTCGTCCACGTAGTCGGAGTTGCCGATCAGGACGAGCTTGCCGCGCTCGGAGGCGGCGCGTTCCACGGCGTGCGCCATCTCGGCGAAGAACGGCTGGCGGGCGTCGGGGACGACCATGCCGATCAGGTTGGTGCGGCGGGAGGCCATCGCCTGGGCGACGCTGTTCGGCCGGTAGCCGAGCTGCTCGATCGCCGCGAGCACCTTCTCCTTGGTCGCGGGCGCGACCGGGCGCGGCCCGTTGTTGATGACGTAGCTGACGACCGCGGTCGAGGTACCAGCCAGTCGGGCTACATCGTCGCGCGTCACTTTGGCCACGGGAGGAGTCTACGCGTGTGGCGTCCGCCCGGGCAGTGGTAGCTCGGCTGCTCGGCGGATGCCGGCAGGACAGCGCGGGGCGAATCCGGACAGGCCGGGCGGCGGTCGGCCGCCCGGCCGGCGGTCAGGCCTCCAGCGAGGCCGAGGAGCGCTGCGCGAGGTCCGGCCGTTCGCCCTTGTCCGGCTTCTCCGGGACGACGAAGCGGTAGCCGACGTTGCGCACGGTGCCGATCAGCTGCTCGTTCTCGACGCCGAGCTTGGCCCGCAGGCGCCGGACGTGGACGTCGACCGTCCGGGTGCCGCCGAAGTAGTCGTAGCCCCAGACCTCCTGGAGCAGCTGCGCCCGGGTGAAGACCCGGCCGGGGTGCTGCGCGAGGTACTTGAGCAGCTCGAACTCCTTGAAGGTGAGGTCGAGCACCCGGCCCTTGAGCTTGGCGGAGTAGGTGGCCTCGTCGACCGAGAGGTCGCCGTTGCGGATCTCCATCGGGCTGTCGTCGGTGGTCACCTGGAGGCGGCCGAGGGCGAGCCGCAGCCGGGCCTCCACCTCGGCGGGGCCGGCGGTGTCCAGCAGGACGTCGTCGATGCCCCACTCCGCGGTGACGGCGGTCAGGCCGCCCTCGGTGACCACCAGGATCAGCGGTGAGCCGATGCCGGTGGAGCGGAGCAGCTGGCAGAGGCTGCGGATCTGCGGCAGGTCCCGCCGGCCGTCGACCAGGATGACGTCCGCGCTGGGGGTGTCCACCAGGGCGGAGCCCTCGGCGGGCGCCACCCGGACGTTGTGGAGCAGCAGGCCGAGGGCCGGCAGTACCTCCGCGGAGGGCTGCAGCGCGTTGGTGAGGAGGAGCAGAGAACTCATACCCGGTAGTCCCCTTTCCGGGTCGTCGCGGTCGCGTGACGGCTGCCGCCACAGCCGGTTGGCGCACGTGCGAGGAGGTGTCGCGCGCGGGCCCCGGGTGGGGCGGCGGCGGGCGACGCGAGGGAGGTGGGGGAGGAGGCCAGGCGTCCACCGGAGGATTCACCGGCGTGCACGGCAGAACGAGGCGTGCGTCGGAGGTCCCGCAACCCCTGGTGCACCGTTTCTGCCCTGCCCATCCCGTGAACCTTCCGGTCTGTCCCGTACCGGGCGGCGGCCCGGAGCCGGGATCCGACACCCCGTCCTGGTCCCGGTACGTCGTTGTGCCGGGAATGGCGGGGCGGTTCCTGCTCCGCGCCGGGGGTGGACCGACGAATCGCAAGAACGTCCGTACTGGCGTCCTGAAAGCACGAAAGGATCCGGGGGCGACTCTGCCCGGATCCCTCAGGGGTCGAGGATAGCCGACCTGCTCTCTCGCCGGGAGGGCTCGAAAGCGGCCGTTCGGCCTTTTCGGGCACGCCGGGGGTGAGCCTGACCACAGCGTCGTGCGGGCGCCGGCACCCGCACGGCCAGGGCGATTGCCGGTCGGGTCGGCGGACACGCCATCATGGGACGCGTATCGGCGGCACCGTGCGCGTACCTCTTTCGAGTGGTGTTCGGCCGCCGGTGGGGACCCGCCCGGGGCACCGGGCCCGGGCGAGGACGACGAGAAGGGGTTGCCATGGGCGCGACCACCGAACCAGCGGGCGCCGCTCGGGTGAGCGGGACGATCCGCTACTGGGCGGCGGCGAAGTCGGAGGCCGGGCTGGCCGAGGAGCCGTACGAGGCGGCGACCCTGGCGGAGGCGCTCGCGGCGGCCAGGACGCGGCACGCCGACCGGCCGAAGCTCGTCCGGTTGCTCGGACACTGCTCCTACCTGGTCGACGGCTCTCCCGTCGGCGGCCGTGACCACGCGACGGTGTCCCTCACCGAGGGCGGCACGGTCGAGGTGCTCCCGCCGTTCGCGGGAGGGTGAGCGGCGTGACGGACCCGAACAACGTGAACGGCGGCCCGCAGGGGACCGGCCCGGGCGGCTGGCAGCAGCAGCCGCAGCAGCCGCCGCATCCGCAGGCGCAGTCCCAGCACCCGTACGCCCCCCAGCAGGGGTACGCGCCGGAGCCGCAGGAGCAGGTGGCCCGGCCGTACGCCCCTGCTCCCGCTCCCGCCGCGGGCCGGGCACCGGGGCAGCCGGAGCACCCGGGGAGCCGGCCGCCGGCCGGTGCTCCCGGGCAGCCGCCGCCGTACGGCGGCGGCCCCGCGCAGCAGCCGCCCCAGCGGCCGTACGGGCAGCAGCAGCCCCCGCAGCCCCCGCCGTACGGACAGCCCCGGCCTCCGCAGCAGCCGTACGGGCAGCAGCGTCCGCAGGCCCGGCCGGGCGGTCAGCAGCAGGCCGGACCGCAGCAGGCCGGACCGACGTACGGGCAGCAGCCGCAGCCGTACGGACAGCCGCCGCTCGGGCAGCAGCCGTACGGGCAGCAGCCGTACGCCCAGCCGCCCGTCGACGACGCGGCGACGGCCCTGCTCCCGCCCGTCCCGCCGATGGACGACGCGGCGACGACGCTGCTCCCACCGGTGGTGGTGTCGGGCACGATGCCGCCCGCGCCGGCCCCGGCCGCGAACCCGGCCCCCGCCCCGGCCCCGGCGCACGTCCTCGACTCGCCGACCATGACGCTCAAGCGCCCGACGGCCCCCGCCGACGGCCCCGGTGCCCCCACCGGCCGCCGCCGCGCCGGTGCCCCGCACGGCGCCGTGCCGGGTCGGCCAGGCACCGCCGCGCCCGGACCGGTGGCGCCCGGTTCCGCCGCGCCCGTCCGGACCGGTTCGCCGATCATCGACCCGGGCCTGCAGCCCGCCCTGATCACCGCCGGTGCGGCCGCGCTGCTGGCCGGGGGCGCGGCGATCGGGCAGCCGGCGCTGGCGCTGGTCGTCGCGCTGCTCCAGGTGCTGACCGCGGCCGGCTGGTTCCGGCTGAACGGCATGTGGCCTGCCCGTCAGGGCATCGCCCTCGCCGTGCTGGCCGGTCTCACCGCCGACGTGGCGGTGCTGCTGGCCGACTCGGACGGCGGGGCGGCAGCCGTCGTCGGCACCCTGGGCGGGTTCTTCCTGCTGGTCCTGGTGCTCCAGACGTTCCGCCCCTCGGACCCGAAGGAGCGGTTCTACGCGCTCACGGTGCTCGGTTCGGCCAGCGTGGTGACGGTGCTCTGCACCGCGCTGCTGCTGGCGGACTGGGTGCCGGCGGCGGTCGGCGCGGTCGCGCTGGCCACCGTGCTGGCCGCGGCGCCGCTGCCCGGTCCGAAGCAGCTGGGCCCGGTGCTCGGACTGCTGGCGGCCGTGGTGTTCGGCCTGGTCGTCGGCGCCCCGTTGGCGCTGGGCGTGCTGGCGGGTCTGGGCGCCCTGGTCGGCCGCCGGGTGGCCGGGTACGACTTCCCGTCCCGCTTCGTGCACATGACGGCGGGCGTGGCCCTGCCGCTGGCGGTGGCCTCGCCGCTGGTCTGGCTCGCCACCCGGCTGCTGGCGGGCTGAGGTCCGGCGGCACGCCCCGCGACGCCCGGCTCCGGAACCATGGTCCGGAGCCGGGCGTCGTACGGTCGTGCGAGCGCGGCCGTCGCGGCGGCCGGGCGGGCGGGGCGCTCGCGGGCCCGGTGGCGCCGACCGGACCGACGAGTAGGACCGGACCGACCGGTAGGACGAGACCGACCGGTAAGACGAGATCGACGAAGAGAACGACGCGTACGACGACAGCGGCGGGCGACGACGGGGGAGAGCGATGCGCGGTTGGCTGAAGGCGACGATCGGCCTGGTGGTCCTTTCCGGCCTGCTGGTGGGCGCGGACCGGATCGCCGTGGGCCTGGCCGAGGACGAGGTCGCCGAGCAACTGGTGAAGAGCGGCCGGATGAGCCATCGGCCGGACGTGTCGATCGGCGACGTCCCGTTCCTCACCGATCTGCTGTCGAAGAGGGTGGACGACCTCCGGATCTCGGCCGACGGGCTGACCGTCGGTGACGGCACCCGCCAGGTGGCGCTGCACTCCTTCGAGGCCCGGCTGTCCGGCGTCGCGGTGAGCGACAGCCTGCGCAGCGCCACGGTGGCCAAGGGCAGCGGCAGCGGCCTGATCTCCTACGCCGACCTCGCCCAGCTGCTGCCGCCCGCCGCCGAGATGGTGCCCGCCGCCGGGAAGCTGCCGGTGGCCCCCAACGCCCGGCTGAGCCTGTCGTACGGCGGGCCGGGCAGGATCAAGGCGGCGCTGGGCCCGCTCGCGGTCGGCGAGGGTTCGGTGCACAGCCAGGGCAACACCGTCACGACGGACGGGTTCCAGCTCAGCGGGGTGGCCGCGATGGTGGCGGGCCTGACCAACCAGAAGGTCGATCCGGTCAGTTTCACCCTCGACCAGCTCCCGGCCGGGCTGAAGCTGTCCGGGGTGACCCCGAAGGAGGAGGGCCTCCAGCTGTCCTTCCAGGGCGACGGCGTGACCCTGATCGGCTGACGCCGGCCGCAGCGCCGGCCCGCACCGCCTGCCGCACCGCCTGCCGCACCGCCTGCCGCGCCACCGGCCCGCACCGCCGTACCCCGTACCGCCGTACCCCGCACTCCTCGCCCCTGTTCCGCTCCGCGAGACGCGCTGTCCAGCGCCGACCGTGGAGCGGTGTGCTTCCCGCCCCCGGCCGTCCCCCGGGGAGGCCCCGAACGGCGGCTGGCCGGTTCCCGCCCACCATGAGAAGGTCAAATCTCGTTATCTGAGCCATCTGGTCTCAGTATTCGATACGCTGGTGACAGCGGGTGCCCCGTGTCCCTAGCATCGTCGGCATGAAGCGACAGACGGACCTCACGAAGCGGCGGGCGGTAGACCTGTGCCGCGTGGCCGCCTGTCTGTGTCGAATGCGCTAACTCGGCGTCTTTGCAGGGCATTTCCCGCCCGCCGCCGATTCTCCCGGTGATCTGGCCCGGTACCCCGTACCGGCCGTTCCCGCTGCACACCGCAGACCACCGCTCGGAACAGTGCGCCTCCCTGGTTCGTCCCATTATTCGGACATGAATTCGGAACGGCCGCCGACGAGCACCCGCAGCAGCACCTTCCGCAAACCGCCCTCGGATGGAGAACACCACCATGAGCCGCAGCGACGTCCTGGTCGACGCCGACTGGGTCCAGGCCCGCCTGGACGACCCGAAGGTTGTCATCGTCGAGGTCGACGAGGACACCTCCGCCTACGACAAGAACCACATCCGCAACGCCGTCCGGATCGACTGGAAGAGCGACCTCCAGGACCCGGTCCGCCGCGACTTCATCGACCAGGCCGGCTTCGAGGCGCTGCTGAGCGCCAAGGGCATCGCCAACGACGACATCGTGGTGCTCTACGGCGGCAACAACAACTGGTTCGCCTCGTACGCCTACTGGTACTTCAAGCTGTACGGCCACGGCGATGTCCGCCTGCTGGACGGCGGCCGCAAGAAGTGGGAGCTGGACTCCCGCGACCTGGTCGCCGAGGTGCCGGCCCGCCCCGCGACCGAGTACAAGGCGCAGGCCGTCGACTCCTCGATCCGTGCCTTCCGCGACGACGTGATCGCCGCCATCGGCACCCTCAACCTGGTCGACGTCCGCTCGCCCGACGAGTTCTCCGGCAAGCTGCTCGCCCCGGCCCACCTCCCGCAGGAGCAGTCGCAGCGCCCCGGCCACGTGCCGAGCGCCCGCAACATCCCGTGGGCCAAGAACGCCAACGACGACGGCACCTTCAAGAGCGACGACGAGCTGAAGGCCCTGTACGAGGCCGAGGGCATCGACCTGGCCAAGGACACCATCGCCTACTGCCGCATCGGCGAGCGCTCCGCGCTCACCTGGTTCGTGCTGCACGAGCTGCTCGGCCAGGAGAACGTGAAGAACTACGACGGCTCCTGGACCGAGTACGGCAGCCTCGTCGGCGTGCCGATCGAGCTCGGCAACTGAACCGCCGGCTCCACCCGTAAGGCTGAAGGGAAGACAAGACATGTGCGGTGCGAAGGCCGGTGGGCCGGACCTGGCAGGAGTTGACGTGGCGAACGAGACGATCATCCAGGGTTCCGTGACCCGAGACGGCGAGCCGGTGAACGGCTACGTCCGGCTGCTCGACGAGGGCGGCGAGTTCACGGCCGAGGTGCCCACCTCGGCGACCGGCCAGTTCCGGTTCTTCGCCCGCCCGGGCAAGTGGACGCTGCGCGCGCTCGTCCCGGGGCAGACCGTGGACCGTCAGGTGGTCGCCTCCCAGGGCAACCTGACCGAGGTCGCCATCGCCGTCTGAGCGCTCCGACCCCGCTCCGAGCGCCCCGCGTGCGCTTCGCACGCCGAGCGCTCCGGGTGACCGAGTGCGCCGGATCCGGCCCGAAACGGCCGGATCCGATCCCGAGGGCCCCTGCTTCCGCAGGGGCCCTCGGTCGTACGGTGGAAGCGTGCAGGGGAGCCGGCGGCATCGCTACTACTTCGCCATGATGGGCGTCTGCCTGGGGCTGTTCGTCCTGGCCTGGGGCGTGGTCCGGTTCTGGTCCGTCCCGGCCGCGATCGGCATGTGCGTGGTCGCGATGGTGATCCCGCCCGCCGCCGCGGTGTTCGCGAACAAGCGGGACCCCGAGGACGACTGGTGGAACGACCCGCGCTGGGAGGACCCGAAGTGGGACGACCCCGGTCACGACCGGGACCACCCGGACCACGAGGAGCGGCGGGGGCCGGATCAGTAGACGAGGGCCTGCACGCCGTCCGCCATGATCTCGCTGACGAAGACCTGCGCGCCCGCGATCCGGACGCCCTCGGCGGTGTCCTTCTGCTCGATCCCGCGTCGGGCCGCGCACTGGGTGCAGAGGGTGACGGTGCCGGCCGCCAGGATCGACTCCAGCAGGTCCGGGAGCGGCGCCGCGTGCGGCAGCTCGAACTCCGCCGCCCGCCCCGGCAGGGCGAACCAGGACGACTCGCCGGTCAGCCAGAGCGAGACCTCGATCCCGCTGGCGACGGCCACCGCCGCCACCGTGAAGGCCTGCGAGCAGCGCTCCGGCGCGTCCGCACCGGCGGTGACCTTGATGACGAGCTTCTTCGAGTCGGACTTCGTATCGGAGGACATGCCGCCACCCTAGATCCCGGCGAAATGCCGACGTGGTGGGGCTCACCGAGACCCGTCGTCACCCGGCGGATAGAGTGAGCGCCAGCAAAATCCACCACACTGTCGCCGCCCTGGGAGCCCCCCGTGTCCGGTCTGGAAATCTTCTTCGACGGTCTGCTGGCCCTCATGGCCGTGCTGATCACCTGGTTCGCCATCTTCTCGGTGATGAAGCTGTACCAGGGCCAGCGCTGAGTCCGGCTGCCGTACGGTTGAAGCTGCCCCACATCGTCGACGACAGCGACCAGGAACATGATCGAGATCCCCTCTGACCTCCACAAGGACGTCGTCCCGCTCGCCTTCCTCCTCGGCACCTGGGAGGGCGCGGGCGTCTACGCGCCGCTGCCCGGCGAGGAGGCCGCCGGTGCGGAGAAGTGCAACTTCGGCCAGGAGATCGTCTTCCGGCACGACGGCCGGCCGTTCCTGGAGTTCCGCTCCCGCACCTGGGTGCTGGACAGCGAGGGCGAGAAGGTCCGCCCGCTGGAGAACGAGCACGCGTTCTGGCGCGTGACCAGCAACCAGCACGGCACCAGCGGTGCCCGCGGGATCGAGATCTCCTCCGTCCGGGACGACGGCGCCGTCGAGATCTGGTACGGCGAGCTGGCCGACGGCAAGCCCCAGATCGACGTCTCCACCGACGCGGTGGCCCGGATCGAGGGCTCGCCGGAGTACTCGGGCGGCAAGCGTCTCTTCGGCTTCGTCAACGAGGAGCTGCTCTGGGTCGGCGAGAAGGCCGCCCCGAACGTGCCGCTGCGCCCGTACATGTCGGCGCAGCTGAAGAAGGTGCTCAGCCCGGCCCAGCTGATCAAGGACATCAACGACCTGCCGGACGACGGCATCGCCTTCTTCCGCTGAGCACGGCGCACCGCTGAGCACGGCGCACCGCTGAGCACAGCGCACCGCAGGGCACAGCGCACCGCCGGGCACAGCCCACAGCCCACGGCGCACGAGGTAGGGACCGGCTGACGGCCGGTCCCTACACTTGCATCAGGACCCCCGACCTTGGCAGGGACAGCACCGTGGCGGACACCGGCACCACAGACTGGCAGCTCTCCGGCGACTGGAAGGCCGATCTGCGTCAGCGCGGCTACCGCCTCACGCCCCAGCGCCAGCTCGTCCTGGAGGCGGTCGACGTGCTCGACCACGCGACCCCGGACGACATCCTCGGGCACGTCCGCCGGACGGCCAGCGGCATCAACATCTCCACCGTCTACCGGACCCTGGAGCTGCTGGAGGAGCTCGGCCTGGTGTCGCACGCGCACCTCGGCCACGGCGCTCCGACGTACCACCTGGCGGGCCGTCACCACCACCTGCACCTGGTCTGCCGGGACTGCGAGAAGGTCACCGAGACCGGTACCGAGATCGCCCGGCCGCTGATCGAGAGCCTGCGCGAGCAGCACGGCTTCGACACCGACCTCAAGCATTTCGCCATCTTCGGCCGCTGCGCCGACTGCACCGCCAAGCTCGCCGAGGACCGGCCGTAAGCTGGCCGGTATGAAGAGCCCGCTGCTTGCGCTGCCCGGTGCCGTCCCCGCCGAGGGAACCGACGAGGGCGTGGCCGCCCACTACGGCGACATCTTCCGCGAGCAACGCAACCTCGCGCGGGGCAGCGGCTTCGTCGACCTCTCGCACCGCGGCGTGATCACCGTGACCGGCGACGACCGGCTGGCCTGGCTGCACCTGCTGCTCACCCAGCACGTCAGCGAGCTGCCCGTGCAGCAGGCCACCGAGGCGCTGGTGCTCTCCCCGAACGGACACGTCGAGCACGCCCTGTACCTGGTCGACGACGGCACCACCACCTGGGCGCACGTCGAGCCGGGCACGGCGCAGGCGCTGCTCGGCTACCTGGAGAGCATGAAGTTCTTCTACCGGGTCGAGGTCGCCGACGCGACCGCCGACTACGCGGTGGTCCACCTGCCGGCCGGTTCCACCGCCGCGGCGGACGGCGCGGCGGCGGTCCGCGAGCTGGCCTACGGGCGGGACCTCTTCCTGCCGCGTGCCGAGCTGGCGGCGCTGACCGGGGGCTACGGCCCGGCGGCCGGGATCTGGGCGTACGAGGCGCTGCGGATCGAGGGCCACCGGCCGCGGCTCGGCTTCGAGACCGACCACCGGACCATCCCGCACGAGGTGGACTGGCTGACGACCGCCGTCCACCTGCAGAAGGGCTGCTACCGCGGCCAGGAGACGGTCGCCCGGGTGCACAACCTGGGCCGGCCGCCGCGCCGGCTGGTCTTCCTGCACCTGGACGGCACCGAGGAGACGCTGCCCCCGCACGGTACCGAGGTGCGGCTCGCCTCGGACCCGGACGGCCGGGCACTGGGCTTCGTGACGTCCTCGGCGCGCCACCACGAGCTGGGGCCGATCGCGCTGGCGATCGTCAAGCGGAACGTCCCGGTGGACGCGGTGCTGCTGGCCGGGACGGTGCCGGGGACGCAGGACGTGATCGTCCCGCAGTAGCCGGGCCGGTCGGCCCCGGTCCGGTCAGACCTCGACCAGGACGGTGAACGGGCCGTCGTTCACCAGTGCGACCCGCATGTCCGCGCCGAAGCGGCCGGTCTCGACCTTGGCGCCCAGGGCGCGCAGCTGGGCGACCACCTCGTCCACCAGCGGCTCGGCGACCGGGCCGGGGGCGGCGGCGTTCCAGGTGGGGCGGCGGCCCTTGCGGGCGTCCCCGTAGAGGGTGAACTGGCTGATCACCAGGAGCGGCGCGCCCAGGTCCGAGCAGGACTGCTCGACCCCGTCGGCCCGGGCCCCGTCCGGCTCCAGCAGTCGTAGCGTCCAGAGCTTGCGGGCCAGTTGGGCCGCCTTGGCGGGGGTGTCCTCGTGGGTGACGCCGACCAGGACGCAGAGCCCCGGTCCCTCGATCGCGCCGACGGTCTCGCCGGCCACCGTCACCCTGGCCTCGGTCACTCGCTGCACCACTGCTCGCATGCGGCCATTGTGCCGGAGCGGGCGGCGCGTTCCGGCGGCCCCCTGGGGGCGTGCGGCAGGCCCGTACGCGCCGGGTGGTGCGCGCCTGCGCGCCAGGGGACGCCGCTCTCGCTGCGAAAAGCCCCGGTCATATCAGCCACCCCCGTTCGCCAGGGGGCCGTTCGGGTGCACGGGCGGTGCACCGGCGGTGGGCGGGGTGGCACGCTGGGGCGGTACGAGGGTCCGGGGCGCCAGAGGTCCGCCGCGCCGGGTCCGTTCGGCCGGGTGGTCGAGTCGGTAGGTCAGGCGTTCTGGTGGTGTCGCCCCGTGGGGTGGCATCGGCGGGGGCGGGAACCTTTCGGGGGCGATCGCGCGTGCCATCGGACGGGTGTGCGCGGCGGGTACGCGCGACGGCCCGCCCGGGGGACGGGTCGGACCGGCGGCAGGCGACGGGGTGCCGCGAGCGGGCGGGATCGGACGACGGCAGGTGGTTGGTTGATGGACGCGAGCAGCACGGCACGGGGCCGGTCCGGGCAGACGCCCGAGGGGCCGGAGCCGGTGGGGGGCTCCTCCGGCCCGGCAGCGGGTACGGAGGGTGAGCCCGATCTGGGGCGGTTGCGCCTGGAGCAGCTGCGCACCCTGCGCCGGGAGACCCTGGAGCAGGAGGCGGACCTCTCCTATCTGCGGCGCCTGCTGCACGGTCGGATGGACATCCTGCGGGCCGAGCTCGACCGTCGGCCGGGCGCGCTCCTGGTGGCGGCCGGGGGTGAGAGCCCGGCGGGCGGCGCGCTGCTGGACCGGCTGCCGGCCATCCTCACCGATGCCCCGTCGACGGTCCGCCGCTCCGCCCGGCACGTCACCCTGGGGCCGCCCCGCGGCCAGCAGTCCCAGCTGGAGGCGGACGCCCTGATGGGCGATGTCCAGCTGGCCGACCTGGCCGCGCACCCGCCCGAGGAGCTGCTGGCCGCGCTGGACCGGCTGCGCGCGCACGAGCGCGAGGTGTCCGGCCGGCGGCAGCTGCTGCTGCGGACGGCGGACGGCTGCAGTGCCGAGATCACCCGCAGGTACCGTGATGGGGAAGCGCGGGTCGACGACCTGCTCGCGGGCGGCCCGCTCTGACCGGGTGAGGTGTCCGGGGCGGGTGCGTGCGGTCCGGCTCGCCCCCGGCCCACCCTCACCCCGGAAGGCTTCCGCCATGTCCCACTCCGTCGCCCTGCCCGTGCTCGCCGAGGTCATACGCTCCGGCTTCACCGAGGGCCGGCACCACGGATCGCTGGTCCTGCTCGCCGCCGACGGCTCGGTGGACTTCGCGCTGGGCGACCCCGACGCCCCGGTCTTCCCGCGTTCGTGCGCCAAGCCGTTCCAGGCGGTGGCCACCCTGCGGGCGGGCCTGGCGATCGAGGGCGAGCTGCTGGCGCTGGCCGCCTCCAGCCACTCCGCGGAATCGTTTCACCTGGACGGCGTACGGCGGATCCTGGGTGACGCGGGGCTGGACGAGTCCGCCCTGCGGACCCCGGCCGACCTGCCGCTCGACGAGACCGAGGCCGAGCTGCACCTGCGGTCCGGCGGCGGGCGCGCACCGATCCTGATGGACTGCTCCGGCAAGCACGCCGGCTGGCTGGCCGCCTGCGTCGCCAACGACTGGCCGACCGAGAGCTACCTCGACCCGGCGCACCCCCTCCAGGTGCTGGCCCGCGAGGCCATGGCGGAGGCCACCGGCGAGCCGGCGGCGCACGCCGGGGTGGACGGCTGCGGCGCCCCGCTGCTGGCCGTCAGCCTGACCGGCCTGGCCCGCGGCTACCGGGCGCTGCTGGGCGCCGAGCCGGGGACGCCGCAGCGCCGGGTGGCCGACGCCATGCGCGCCCACCCCGAGTACGTGGCCGGCACCCGTCGGGCCGACACCTGGCTGATGCGGGCGGTGCCGGGCGCGCTGTCCAAGATGGGGGCCGAGGCCGTGCAGGCGGTGGCGCTGCCGGACGGCCGGGCTCTCGCCTTCAAGATCGACGACGGTGCCGAGCGGGCCCGCGGGCCGGTCCTGGCGGCCGCGCTGCGCCGGCTCGGGGTGACCACGGCGGACGGCACGGTGGAGCGGATCGCGGCCGCGCCGCTGCTCGGCGGCGGGGTGCCGGTGGGCGGGATCCGGGCGGCCTTCTAGGCCCGCGCCCGGGTTCCCCGGCACGGGCGGCGCCGCGCTCCCGAGGACGGGGCCGGGGCCCGCCCGGCGGGCGCCGGAGTGCGGACCGGCCGGTGGCGGTGCACGGTGGACGGGGGCCGTCGCACAGGTGAGGGAGTCCGTCATGAGCGAGCACGTCTACCGGGTGACCGAGATCGTCGGGTCTTCGACCGAGAGCATCGACGCCGCCATCCGCAACGGGGTGGAGCGGGCCTCCCGGACGCTGCGCAACCTCGACTGGTTCGAGGTGACGCAGGTCCGGGGGCACCTGGCGGAGGGCCGGATCCAGCACTACCAGGTCGGTCTGAAGGTCGGTTTCCGGCTCGACGACGACGCCTGACCGGGGCCCGGCGCGCGCCGGGCCCCGGTGCGCAGGGGTCGGCCGTGTCCAGCGGTCGCCGGAGTTCGGCGCCCGCCCGTGCCCGGCGCCCGTCCCCAGCTCAGCGGTCGCGCTCGGGCAGGACCAGCGGGACGCCCGTGCGCGGGTGCGCCAGCACCTCCACCGGGTGCCCGTAGACCTCGCTGAGCAGCGGCGCGCGCAGCACCTCGGCCACCGGGCCGTCGGCGATCGTCGCACCGGCGGTCAGCAGCACCACCCGGTCCGCGTAGGCCGCCGCCAGCGACAGGTCGTGCAGCACGACGACCACACCGTCCCCGGCGGCGGCCCGCGCCCGGGCGACCCGCAGCACCAGCTCCTGGTGACGCAGGTCGAGGGCGGCGGTGGGCTCGTCGAGCAGCAGCAGCGCGGTCCGCTGGGCCAGCACCCGGGCCAGCGCCACCCGGGCCCGCTCGCCGCCGGAGAGCGCGGTGAACGGCCGCCCGGCGAAGGCGGTGGACTCGGTCGCGGCCATCGCCCCGGCGACCACCGCGGCGTCCTCCGCGGCGGCCGCCGTGCCGGCCCAGGGGGCCCGGCCCATCCGGACCACCTCGTCGGCGGGGAACGGGAAGGACAGGGCGGCCGACTGCGGCAGCAGCGCGCGGTGCCGGGCGAGTTCGGCCGGCCGGTAGCCGGCCAGCGGGCGGTCGAGCAGCCGGACGGTGCCGGCGGTCGGCGCGAGGTCGCCGGCCAGTACGGAGAGCAGGGTGGACTTGCCGGCGCCGTTCGGCCCGAGCAGGGCGACCACCTCGCCGGCCGTCACCCGGACGTCCGCGCCGGCCAGCAGCTCGCGCCCGCCGACCGTCAGCCGGACGCCCTCGGCGGCGAGCAGCTCGGTGCCCGGGGCGGGGCGTCCGGGTACCTCGGGCCGGGTCCGCAGCCTCATGCCCAGCCTCCCTGCTTGGTCCTGGTGCGGCGCAGCAGCCAGAAGAAGAACGGGCTGCCGATCAGTGCGGTGAGCACGCCGAGCGGCAGTTCGGCGGGCTTGGCCAGGGTGCGGGCGGCGAGGTCGCCGACGACCAGGACGAGCGCACCGCCGAGGGCGGAGGCGGGCAGCAGGAACCGGTGGCCCGGGCCGGCCAGCATCCGCAGCAGGTGCGGGACGACCAGGCCGACGAAGCTGATGATGCCGCTGACCGCGACGGCGGCGGCGGTGAGCAGGGCGACCAGGGTGATCAGTACCAGGCGCATCCGCTCGACGTCCACGCCGAGGTGGCGGGCCGGCCGTTCGCCGAGCGCCAGCAGGTCCAACTGCCGTGCGTAGCGCGGGGCGAGGGCCAGGCCGACGAGTGCGAACGGCAGCACCGCCAGCACCTTGCCCCAGGTGGCCTGGGAGAGCGAGCCGAGCTGCCAGAACGTCACCTGGCTGATCGCGGCGGAGTCGGCGGTGAACAGGAAGAGGCCGATCAGCGCTCCGCAGAAGGCGTTCACCGCGACACCGGTGAGGATCAGCGTGACCACCTCGGTGCGGCCGCCGGAGCGGGACATCGCGTACACCGCGAAGACCGTCAGCAGGCCGGTGGCGAAGGCGAAGGCGGTGACGGTCCAGTTGCCGAAGGCGTCGAGGCCGAGCACGATGCAGCCGACCGCGCCCACCGCGCCGCCGGAGGAGACGCCGATCACGGCGGGCTCGGCCAGCGGGTTGCCGAACACGCCCTGCATCAGCGCGCCCGCGCAGCCGAGCGAGCCGCCGACCAGCAGGGCGAGCACCACCCGGGGGAGGCGGACGTTCCAGAGCACCGACTCCGGGACGCGGTCGAGCGGGTGGCCGCCGAGGCCGAGCCGGTGGCCGAAGGAGGCGAGGATGTCGCCGAGCGGGATGCGGTAGGCGCCGATGCCGGCCGCGAGCAGGGCGCAGAGCACCAGGGCGGCGGCCAGACCGGCGGTGATCACGGCGGTGCGCCGGGGTCCGGGCAGTGCGAGGGCCTTCTTCCGTACGGCGGTGCTCACTTGGCGGCCGCCGGGTAGAGCTGGTCGGCGATCTCGCGGAGCACCTGCGGGGTGCGCGGGCCGTAGCTGAGCAGCTGGCCGTCCTCGATCGAGACGATCCGGCGGTCCAGCCCGGCCGGGGTCTGGGCGACGCCGGGCAGCTTCAGCAGGCCGTCGACGCCGCCGACCGACTCCAGGCCCTTGCTCATCACCAGGATCGCGTCGGGGGCGGCCTTGACCAGGGCCTCGCTGGTGAGCGGGGTGAAGTCGCCGGTGAGCCCGGCGCCCTGGCCGGCGTCCGCGCCGCCGACGGCCTCGATCAGCGAGCCGGCGCCGGAGTCCGGGCCGCCGAGGAGGAAGACGGAGGCGCTGCCGCGCAGGTAGAGGAAGGCGACCTTGGGGTGCCGGCCGGCGGTGGGCAGCCCGGCCTTCGCCTCGGTGATCCGCTGCTCGGTGCGCTCCTTGAGCTGCCGTCCGGCGTCCGGGACGCCGAGGCCGGCGGCGACGGCGTCGATCCGGGGGCCGACGTCGGCGAGCTTCTTGGCGTCGTCGAGGACGATCAGCGGGACGCCCGCCGCGCGGATCTGCGCGATCGCCTCGGCCGGGCCGGTGGAGCGGTCGGCGAGGACGACGGTCGGGTGCAGCGAGAGCACGCCCTCGGCGGAGACATCGTGCGCCTGCGTGATCACCGGGAGCGCGGCGGCCTGCTGGAAGGTGGTGGAGACGTCCCGGGCGACCACCCTGGGGCCGAGGCCGAGGCTGAACACGATCTCGGCGAGGCTCCCGTTGAGCGGGATGATCCGCTCGGCGCTGGTCACCGTGACCTGGCGGCCGTCGGCGGAGGCGGCGGTGGCCGGGAGCCGGGGAGCGGGCGTCTCGGCCAGTGGCTCCACGGTGTCCGGGGCGCGGGTGGCGGCGGCCCGGCCGGGCGCTCCGGTGGCGCCGGCGCCCGATCCGCAGGCGGTCAGCCCGAGCAGCATGCCGAGGGCCACCAGCAGCAGGAGGGGGCCGCGGGTCACCCGGGGTCGGATCGTGCTGCTGCTCAACATGCTTCCCTTCGCTGGGAGTTGTCGTCGCCATCGGCGGCGGGCCGGGGAGGTCGGCGGGACTCTTGACTCATATATTAGGTTAGCCTTACCTGAGTTTCGCAAGGGGGTCGGCGCCGCGCCGACCCCTCCCCAGTCGTGCCGAGGAGTGATCCGCCGTGCCTCTGCCCAGACGGCTCCGTCGCCTGGCCGCCACCCTGGTGGCCACCCTCGCCGCCCTCCTGACGGTGGCGCTGCTGCCGGTCCAGGCCGGGGCGGCGGAGGGTCGGGTGTCCGGCGGCCGACTGGACTGGGGGATCCGGCAGTCCTTCCTGACCTACGTCACCGGCCCGATCGCCAAGGGGAGTTGGGCGCTCACCGGGGGCGCCGCCACGGTCGGCGGGAGCACCTTCCGGTTCCACTCGGCCACCGGCGCGTACGACCCGGCCACCGGCGCGCTGAGCGCCGCGTTCTCCGGCGGGGTCCGGTTCACCGGGCACCAGGAGAACGGCGTCGACGCGCTCGACCTGAGCATCGGCCGGCTCACCTTCCGGGCCGCCGCCGGCGGTGGCGCCGGGCTGTACGCGGACGTCAGCAGCAAGTCCAAGGAGACCGGCCGGGTCAGCAGCGTGAGCCAGGCCAAGCTCGCCGACCTCTCGCTGGCCGGGGTCGACCTGCGCGGCGCCGCCGGCACCCTGACGCTCGGCAACGTGCCCGCGACGCTGACCGATGCCGGAGCGAAGGCCTTCGGCAACTTCTACACCGCCGGGACGGCGCTGGACCCGGTCAACCTCTCGGTCAACCTGCCGGCGGCCCAGCCGACCCCGGCGGCCCCGTCGCCGTCCGCGCCGGCCGCCGCCCCGACCACCGACCGGCCGACCGCGTCGCCGGAACAGCCGACGGCCGCCCCGGCGTCGACGCCCCCGTCGGCGGCCGCCCCCGCGGCTCCGGCCCGGACGGAGTTCGCGAACGGCGCCCTCGACTGGGGGGTGCGCCGGACCTTCCGCGACTACGTCACCGGCGCGATCGCCCAGGGCCGCTGGGAGCTCGCCGGCGGCGCGGCGGACGGCGGCGCGTTCTTCCGCTGGACCCCCGCCAAGGGCGGGTACGACCCGGCGGCCGGCACCCTCACCGCCGCCTTCTCCGGCAGCGTCCGCTTCACCGGCCTGCGGAGCGGCGACGGCTACGGGCTCGACCTCACCCTCGCCAACCCGGGAGTGACGGTGGCCGACGGTCGGGGCCGGCTGGTCGCGGACGTCTCCGGCCGTACGCCGGACGGCGGTTCGCAGGCGCTGACCGGGGTCGAGCTGGCCGCCTTCGATCCGGCCGGGCTCACGTCCGAGGCGGGCCTGCTGAAGGCCGCCGAACTCCCGCTCAAGCTCACCGAGGCGGGCGCCAAGGCCTTCGGCACGCTCTACCCGGCGGGTACCGAGATGGACCCGCTGAGCTTCGCCGTCGCCCTCGACCCGGCCGCCGCGCTCCCCCCGCTGCCCGACATCGGCAGCGCCCCGCCGGCCGCGCCGGGCCCCGCCGCCACCACGGCCTCCGCCGCCCCCGTCGCCGCGTCCTCCTCCTCGGGCGGCGTCCCGGCGGTGGCGGTGGCCGGCGGCGCCCTGGTGGTCGCACTGGGCGCGACCGCCGCGGTGCTCGCCCGGCGCCGGCGCCGTGCCAGCCCCGCCGACGCGGCCTGACGTCGGTTCCCGTCCCCCGCCCACCGAACGGAGTCCCACCATGTCCCGCAGTTCCGCCATGCCCGCAGGCCGCCGCAACCGCACCCGGCTGGCCGCCCTCGCCGCCGCCACCGCGGGCCTCGGCCTGACCGCCTTCGGGGCTCCCGCCCTGGCCTTCGGCGCCGGCGGGCCCGGCAGCGTCACGTACGACACCGGCGCGCTGGACTGGGGGGTCAAGGGCAGCTTCCGCGGCTACGTCACCGGCCCGGTCGGCGGGGGCAGCGTGGAGCTGACCGGCGGCGCCACCACCAACGCCGACGGCAGCTTCCACTTCGGCCTGGCGAGCGCGTCCTACGACCTCACCACCCACGCGCTCACCTCGGCCTTCAGCGGCGGCGTCCGGTTCACCGCCCACCACGGCGCGCTGGACGTCGGTCTGAGCGATCTGAAGATCTCCACCTCGGGGACGACCGGCACGCTCACCGCCGACACCGCCTCCAAGGAGTCGATGGGTGCCACCGAGGTCACCCGCCGGGACGACGTGCCGCTGGTGACGTTCACGGTCGGCCGGGACACCACCACGGGCGTGCCGACGGCGGCCGCGCTCACCGAGCAGGGTGCCAAGGCGTTCGCCGGCTTCTACCAGGCCGGGACCGCGATGGACCCGCTGGCGCTGCTGCTGAAGCAGAGCCCGGCCACGCCGTCGCCGACCGCCACGGCGACCGTCGCGCCCTCGGCCTCGCCGTCCGCCTCGCAGTCCCCGTCCGCCACGGGGTCGCCGTCCGCGACCGGTTCGCCCTCCGCCACCCGGTCGCCGAGCGCCACCGGTTCGGCGTCGGCCTCGCAGTCCCCGAGCGCCTCGGGTTCGCCGTCCGCCTCGGGCTCGCCCTCCGCGAGCGGTTCGCCGTCCGTCTCGAAGTCGCCGAGCGCCCCGGGCTCGCCGTCGGCCACCGCCGCCCTGAACGGCGAACTCGCCATCGTGAACGCCACCCTGGACTGGTCGGTCAAGGAGAGCTTCCGCAAGTACCTGACGACGATGGCCAACGGCAGGGTGGAGTTCGGCGGCGGCGCCGCGGACTACCGCTTCGGCGGCGGCACCGGCAGCTACGACACCGCGACCCACGCGGTGTCGGCCGGTTTCAACGGCTCGGTCCGCTTCCTCGGCCACCCGGAGGGCGGCGGCTACCAGCTGGACACCACCCTCGCCGGGTTCGGCCTGAAGATCGACAAGGACGGCGCCTACCTGACCGCCGACGTCAACGCGAAGTCCCGGGACGGGAGGGGCGACACCGCGCTCACCGGCGTCCGGATCGCCAGGCTGGACCTCTCCGGGGCGAGCTTCGCCCCGGTCAACGGCGTGGTGACGCTCTCCGGGGTGCCGGCCACGCTGACCGCCGAGGGCGTGCCCGCGTTCGGCAGCTACCCGGCCGGCGAGGCCCTCGACCCGGTCACCGTCGCGCTGTCCTTCGACAAGGGTGCCCAGCTGCCCACCGGCCCGGCGGCCGGTGCCGGCACGGGCGCGGGGACGGGTACGGGGGCGGGCAGCGGCTCAGGCGGCGCCGCGGGGAGCGGTGTGGGCGCCTCGCTGACCACCGGTGGCGGCGCCTCGCTGGCCTCCACCGGCGCGGACACCCCGGTGGTGCCGCTGCTGGCCACCGCGGCCGGTCTGCTGCTGCTCGGTGGCAGCGCCACGGTGCTGGTCCGCCGCCGGACCGCCGCGCAGGCCTGATCCGGCACCCAGGAAGCACCGGGCCCCGGCGAGCGGTTGCTCGCCGGGGCCCGGTGCTTCGCCGTCCGGTCGGGCGCGGGCGCACCGGTGCGGGGACGTTCCCGCTCGGCGGTGGTCAGGCGCTCAGCGGGTAACGCCCGTCCAGGTCGTGGAAGATCGCGCCGTTGAGCACGAAGGCGCGCTTGCACTCCTCGACCACCCGGCGGCGCTCGATGTCGTCCAGCGCGAGCCCGGCGGCGTCCAGCTTGGCCCGGTAGTCGCGCTTGAAGGCGGCCGGGTTGTCGACCTCCTCGAACACGTAGAAGCGCACGCCGTCGCCCTTGCGCTCGAAGCCCCAGGTCTTCTCGGCGATGCCGCGGATGATCTGACCGCCCGACAGGTCGCCGAGGTAGCGGGTGTAGTGGTGCGCGATGTACCCGGCCGGCCACTCGGCCGCAAGCTCCTCCACCCGGGCCACGTACGCGGCGGTGGCGGGCAGCGGCGCCAGCCCCTCGCGCCAGCCGGGCCCGCGCAGGTGCTCCAGGTCGCGCTCGATGGCGGCGGTGCGCAGCAGGGCCCGGTCGATGAACGGTCCGGCCACCGGGTGGTCCGCCAGCTCGGCGGTCCGGCCCTCCAGGGCCCGGTAGACGTACCAGAGCTGGCCCGTGAGGTCGGCGTAGGCGTCGATGCCGAGCCGTCCGCCCAGCAGGCGGCTCATGAAGGACGACTGCTCCGCGGCCTCGTGCTCCTCGCTGCTGGCGGTGCGGAGCACGGTGGAGAACGGGACGGGCTGCTCGGGCGTGGGCATGCGGCCTCCAGGGATCGGAACGGGCCCCGACTTTTTGGTTAGCCTAACCTAAGTGGCCGTCATACCGACAGAGTGTCGGCAAAGCCGGTCCGGGAGCGGCGCGGGAGCCTCCGGGCGCGTCCGGGAACGGCGAAGGCCGGGGTCGCGGACGAATCCGCGAACCCCGGCCTCCGACTGCCCCGACCTACCTCGAACCGCCCTGCGAACGAGATCGGTACGAGGGCTCAGTGACCGCCCTGCTCCGCAAGCCGCTTGATCGACGCGGTGACCTCGGCCTCGGCCTCGGCGCGGCCGACCCAGTTGGCGCCCTCGACGGACTTGCCGGGCTCCAGGTCCTTGTAGACCTCGAAGAAGTGCTGGATCTCCAGACGGTCGAACTCCGACACGTGGTGGATGTCCTGCAGGTGCTCCCAGCGGGGGTCGGTCGCCGGGACGCAGAGCAGCTTGTCGTCGCCGCCGGCCTCGTCCGTCATCTTGAACATGCCGATGACGCGGCACTTGATCAGGCAACCGGGGAAGGTCGGCTCCTCCAGGATGACCAGGGCGTCCAGGGGGTCGCCGTCGTCCGCCAGGGTGCCCTCGACATAGCCGTAGTCGGCCGGGTAGCGCGTCGAGGTGAACAGCATCCGGTCAAGACGAAGGCGACCGCTCTCGTGGTCGACCTCGTACTTGTTGCGCGAGCCCTTAGGGATTTCGATAAGGACGTCGAACTCCAACGGTTCCTCCAAGGTAGGGACTGACAGAATCCAAGTGTCTCCTACGGGAGCGGGTGCTCAGGAAAGGGGCCGGTCGGTGGGAGCAGTGGTCGGGGCGGGAGACCGCCGCAGGGGGACGGCCGCAGGGTTGTTCGGGGCGGCACTACTGGTCGCCGGCACGGTGCTGGGCTCGGGCGGCGGCGCGTACGCCCAGCCCTCCCCTCCGGCCGGCGGGCACAGCGCGGGCCACGGCGAGGACGGGAAGAAGCACGACGGCGGGGACGGTGGCCGCGGCGGCGACCGCGGGCACGACCGCGGCGGCGACCAGGGCCGGAACCGGGTGGGAGCGGCGGAGCCGACCGGCCCGACCGGGGCCGCCGGGCCGTCCGCCACCCCGCCGCCCGGCACCCCGCCCGCCGGGCCCGCCGGTTCGCCCACGGGGACGTCCGCCACCCCGGCCGCCGGCCGCCCGGCCCCGGTCGCGGGGGCCGTCCTGGCCTCGGCCGAGGCCGGACCGGGCGCCGCGCTGCCGACCGCCCAGGGCCTCCAGCAGGCGCTCGCCGCCGCGCTCGCGGACCGCAGCCTGGGCACCGTCAGCTTCGCCGTCGCGGACGCGGCGGACGGCCGGGTGCTCTACGGCTCGGGGGAGAACGCGCCCGCCACCCCGGCCTCCACCACCAAGCTGGCGACCACCGTCGCGGCGCTCTCGCTGATCCCGGGGGACACCCGGTTGGCCACCCGGGTCGTCAAGGGTGCGAACCCCGGCGAGATCACCCTCGTGGGTGGTGGTGACCCGACCCTCACCGCGCTGCCCGCCGACCAGGTGCAGATCGGCGGCGCGCCCGCCGACGCGGACACCGCCCCCGCCTCCCTGGAGGCCCTGGCCCGGCAGACCGCCGCCGCCCTCAAGGCGGCCGGCACCACCGCCGTCAAGCTGGACTACGACCTCTCGCTCTACGCGGGCAGCCCCCAGCACAAGAACTACGACGCCGCCAACATCGCGCTGGTCACCCCGCTGATGATCGACGAGGGCAGGGTCGACCCGAAGAGCCGCGAGGACGCGCCGGCCCGGGTGGCCGACCCGGCCGGCCAGGCCGCCGACGCCTTCGCCGCCCAGCTGAAGGCCCAGGGCATCACCGTGGACGGCAAGGCCAAGCCCGCCGCCGCCCCCGCGGCCGCCACCGCGCCGGTCCTCGGCCGGGTCGATTCGCCGACCGTCGCCCGGCTGGTCGAGCGCCTGCTCACCACCTCCGACAACACCCTCGCCGAGGCGATCGCCCGTCAGGCCGCGCTCGCCGCGCACCAGCCGGCCAGCTTCGAGGGCGCCGCCACCGCCGTCACCCAGGAGCTCGCCCGGCTCGGCGTGCCGATGACCGGGGTGGTGCTGGGCGACGGCAGCGGGCTGAGCACGGGCAACGCGATCCCGCCCGCCGTCCTCGTCCAACTGCTCGCGCTGGCCTCCTCGGAGCAGCACCCGACGCTGCGTCCGGTGCTCACCGGCCTGCCGATCGCCGGATTCACCGGCACCCTCGGCAAGCGCTTCGGCGCCGGCTCCGGCGCTGCCGAGGCGGCCGGCCTGGTCCGGGCCAAGACCGGCAGCCTGAACGGCGTCAACACCCTGGCCGGCACGGTGGTGGACGCCGAAGGCCGGCTGCTCGCCTTCGCCGTGATGACGAAGACCACCGCGGCCGCCGACACCGCCCGCGCCGCGATGGACCGCGTCGTGGCCAGACTGGCGGCCTGCGGCTGCCACTGAGTCACCCTCGGCGACGCCGACCGGGGCCGATCCCCCTACACCGGCGGGGGGTTCGGCCCCGCACGGCCGCCGCCCGGAGTCCGGCCGTCCGGGCACCCGACCGGCAGGACGTGGGCTCCCGTGGCTCCCCCCGATGGGCCGGAGCACGTACGGTGAGGGCATGACGAGCGCGAGCGGCGGTGCTGACATGGTCGACTGGAATCTCGCGGTCGCAACCGCGACCAGGCTGGTACGGCCGGGGCCGGAGGTGAGTCGCGCGGAGGCGGCGGCCGTGGTCGCCGAACTGCGCAGGCACGCCCTGGAGGCGGAGGAGCACGTCCGGGCGTTCACGGGCATGCGCTCCAGCAGCCTCGGTGCGGCCACCGCGACCCCGGTGCTGATCGTGGACCGCCCCGGTTGGGTGCGGGCCAACGTCGCGGGCTTCCGGACGGTGGTCCAGCCCCTGGTGGAGAAGCTCCAGGCCCGCCGGAGCGGCAGCGCCGCGGCCGGCGTCCTCGGCGCGGTGGGGGAGAAGGCCACCGGCATCGAGGTCGGCGCCCTGCTGGCGTTCCTGGCGACCAAGGTGCTCGGCCAGTACGAGACCTTCGCCCCGGCCGAGCCCTCGCTGGAGGCGCCGGACAGCCCGGCCGCGCTCTTCGACAAGCCCCGGCTGGGCCCCGAGGGCCCCGGCCCGGGCCGGCTGCTGCTGGTGGCGCCGAACATCGTGCACGTCGAGCGGGAGCTGGACGTGAACCCGGCCGACTTCCGGCTCTGGGTCTGCCTGCACGAGGAGACCCACCGCACCCAGTTCACCGCGGTGCCGTGGCTGCGCGACCACATCCAGTCGGAGGTGCAGTCCTTCCTGGCCGAGACGGACGTCGACCCGGGGGCGCTGCTGGACCGGCTGCGGGACGCGGCGGGCACGCTCGGCGGCCTGCCCGGCCTCGGCGGGCGGGGCGAGGCGTCCGGGTCGACCGGACTGCTGGAGATCGTCCAGTCGCCGTCCCAGCGCGAGATCCTCGGCCGCCTGACGGCCGTGATGTCGCTGCTGGAGGGCCATGCGGACGTGGTGATGGACGGCGTGGGCCCGGCCGTGGTGCCGAGCGTGGCCGAGATCCGGGAGAAGTTCCAGCAGCGCCGGGACCGCGGTGCCAACCGGCTCGACCTGGTGCTGCGCCGGCTGCTCGGCATGGACGCCAAGCTCCGCCAGTACCAGGACGGCGCGGTCTTCGTGCGGGGCGTGGTGGAGCAGGTCGGGATGGACGGCTTCAACCGGGTCTGGACGTCCCCGAACACCCTTCCCACCAAGGACGAGATCCACGACCCCGCCGCCTGGGTGGCCCGCGTCGCGAGGTGACTCGCCCGCCGGAGCGTCCCTTCGGCCCGGGGTGGCCGGGGACTCGCCGCGGTCGCTCTCCGTGCGCGCACTTCGGGCGGGGCCGGGGGCGGTCGGCAGCGGTCAAAGCCGTTCGTACGAGTGGTCCAATCGTGCAGATGGCGGGTGAAGATACGTTTCTCCATTCACCCGTACGTGGGACGGTGGTCGTACCGGTGGCGCGGGTGGCGTAGCGGGTGCCTCCTTTCTGCCACCATCTGTGAGCGCCCGGTAACACGGCGCTCACAGATGCGCGGCCCCCGCCGCGCCCACCGCCGTCCCGTCCCCTCCGTCAAGGAGTCGTCCGCCGTGGGCCCACACCCCGCTGTCGCCGCGATACGCCTGGCCGTACGCCGCACGCTCACCGACCTCGCCGCCGAGGCCGGCACCACCTTCGCCGCACCCCGCGAGCCCCGCGAGCGTCCCAGCGGTGCGCCGCTGGTCGGCGCCGCCGTCGGGACCACCCTGATCGGCAACGCCCACCGCCACCCGTCCGGTCTGCCGCGCACCCCGGCCGCGCCCGGCTCGCCGCTGGTCCTGGTCGCCGTCAGCGGCGGCGCCGACTCGATGGCGCTGGCCATCGCGGCCGCCTTCGAGGCCCCCAAGCTGGGCCTGCGGGTCGGCGCCGTCACCGTCGACCACGGTCTCCAGAACGGCTCCGCCGACCGCGCCGCCCAGGTCGCCGAGCGGCTCCGCTCGCTCGGGCTCGACCCGGTGGAGGCCGTGCCGGTCCGGGTCGGCCGCGCCGGCGGCCCCGAGGCCGCCGCCCGGGACGCCCGCTACGCCGCCCTGGACGCCGCCGCCGAGCGCCACGGAGCCGTGGCCGTCCTGCTCGGCCACACCCGCGACGACCAGGCGGAGACGGTCCTGCTGGGCCTCGCCCGCGGCTCCGGTGCCCGCTCGCTGGCCGGCATGCCGGCCCAGAAGGGCCGCTACCGCCGCCCGCTGCTGGAGCTCGACCGGGCCGCCACCCGCCAGGCCTGTTCCGCCCAGGCGATCCCGGTCTGGGACGACCCGCACAACTGTGACCCCGCCTACACCCGCTCCCGGGTGCGGCACGAGGTCCTGCCGGTGCTGGAGAAGCACCTGGGCGGCGGCGTGGTCGAGGCGCTGGCCCGGACCGCCCGGCTGTTCCGCGACGACGCCGACGCGCTGGACCAGTGGGCCGCGCTCGCCGAGCGCGATCTCCGTACCGGCGAGGGCACCCTGGACGTCGGGAAGCTGGCCGAACTGCCGCCCGCGGTGCGCCGCCGGGTACTGCGCAGGGCCGCGCTGCGGGCGGGCTGCCCGGCCGGGGACCTCTTCGCGCGCCACCTCGAAACGATCGATCTGCTGGTCACCGGTTGGCGCGGCCAGGGGCCGTTGCACCTACCCGGGGGCGTCGAAGCCACCCGTAGGTGTGGCACGCTGGTCTTTCGGCGGCAGGGCGACTGACGGGCAGGCATGCTCCCGGGGCGCCGGGCCGCCGGCCATCCAGACCCCGAACGTTTGAGGACGTATCCCCGGTGGACCAGAACGACATGGGCGCTGACCTCGCGAAGGTGCTCATCAGCAAGGACGAGATCGACGCCAAGCTCCTGGAGCTGGCCGAGCGCATCGACCGGGACTACGCAGGCAAGGACCTGCTGATCGTCGGCGTCCTCAAGGGTGCCGTGATGGTGATGGCCGACCTCGCCCGGGCCCTGCACTCGCAGGTGACCATGGACTGGATGGCCGTCTCCTCGTACGGGATGGGCACCAAGTCCTCCGGTGTGGTGCGGATCCTCAAGGACCTCGACACCGACATCGCCGGCCGTGACGTCCTGATCGTCGAGGACATCATCGACTCCGGGCTGACGCTGTCCTGGCTGCTGGGCAACCTGGGCTCGCGCGGCCCGGCCTCGCTGGAGGTCTGCACGCTGCTTCGCAAGCCCGACGCGGCCAAGGTCGAGATCGACGTCAAGTACGTCGGGTTCGACATTCCCAACGAGTTCGTGGTCGGCTACGGGCTCGACTACGCGGAGAAGCTGCGCAACCTCCCCTTCATCGGCACCCTCGCCCCGCACGTCTACGGCGGCTGAGGGTTTCGGGGCCCGTTCGGGCTACGGACGGGAACAGTGGACCGTTCCCGCCCGTTGCATCGGGGGAAATAGAAGTAGGTCGTGTCGCTGTGCTCCCGCCACCGGCGGGTCGGACTGCGGTACGGTCCAATAAAACCGCTCTTCACATGAGCAGAACCGGATGCGCCGGCGGCCCAGGCCCCGCGGCGCCGTCGAGTGGCAGGAGGGACGGGGCGGCAACGCCCCGCATGGATGGACGTCAAGCGATACTTCCGTGCGCCGATCATGTGGATCGTGCTGGCCGTCCTCGCCGTCATCGTGCTGATGCAGGTCGTTTCTGACTCGAACGGCTACAAGACGGTGGACACCGGGCAGGTCGTCGCAGCGATCGACGCCAAGCAGGTCAAGTCGGCGCAGATCACCACTGGTGACTCGAACACGATCAAGATCCAACTGAAGGACGGCGCCACGCTGTCCAACGCCGGCACGGGCAAGACCCCGTCCGGCAGCAAGTTCCAGGCCTCGTACATCGGCGACCAGGGTGTCGCGCTCGCCGACAAGCTCCAGGCCCAGATCAACGACAGCGACCAGAACTCGCTCTCCGAGGGCTACACCGTCAGCCCGGAGAAGCAGAGCACCTTCGTCAGCCTCCTGCTGTCGATGCTGCCCATCGTGATCATCGTTCTGGTCTTCCTGTTCCTGATGAACCAGATGCAGGGCGGCGGGTCCCGCGTCATGCAGTTCGGCAAGTCGAAGGCCAAGCTGCTCACCAAGGACACGCCGAAGACGACGTTCTCGGACGTCGCCGGTGCGGACGAGGCGGTGGAGGAGCTCCACGAGATCAAGGAGTTCCTGCAGGAGCCGGCCAAGTTCCAGGCGGTCGGCGCCAAGATCCCGAAGGGCGTGCTGCTCTACGGCCCGCCCGGAACCGGCAAGACCCTGCTGGCGCGTGCCGTCGCGGGCGAGGCCGGGGTCCCGTTCTACTCGATCTCCGGCTCGGACTTCGTGGAGATGTTCGTGGGTGTCGGCGCCAGCCGCGTCCGCGACCTCTTCGAGCAGGCCAAGGCGAACGCTCCGGCGATCGTCTTCGTCGACGAGATCGACGCCGTCGGCCGGCACCGCGGTGCGGGTCTCGGCGGCGGTCACGACGAGCGCGAGCAGACCCTCAACCAGCTGCTGGTCGAGATGGACGGCTTCGACGTCAAGGGCGGCGTGATCCTCATCGCGGCCACCAACCGCCCCGACATCCTGGACCCGGCGCTGCTGCGTCCGGGCCGCTTCGACCGGCAGATCGCGGTCGAGCGCCCCGACCTCCAGGGCCGTCTGGACATCCTCAAGGTGCACCAGAAGGGCAAGCCGGTCGCGCCGGACGTCGACCTCAAGGCCGTCGCCAAGCGCACCCCCGGCTTCACCGGTGCCGACCTGGCCAACGTCCTGAACGAGGCGGCGCTGCTGACCGCCCGCTCGGACAAGAAGCTGGTCGACAACTTCACGCTGGACGAGGCGATCGACCGCGTCGTGGCCGGACCGCAGAAGCGGACCCGGATCATGTCCGAGAAGGAGAAGAAGATCACCGCGTACCACGAGGGCGGTCACGCCCTGGTCGCGGCGGCTTCCCCCAACGCGGACCCGGTGCACAAGATCACCATCCTGTCCCGCGGCCGGGCGCTCGGTTACACCATGGTGCTGCCGGACGAGGACAAGTACTCCACCACCCGCAACGAGATGCTCGACCAGCTGGCGTACATGCTGGGCGGGCGCGCGGCGGAGGAGCTGGTCTTCCACGACCCGACCACCGGCGCCTCGAACGACATCGAGAAGGCCACCGCGACCGCGCGGGCCATGGTCACCCAGTACGGGATGACCGAGCGGCTCGGCGCGATCAAGTTCGGTTCGGACAACTCGGAGCCGTTCCTGGGCCGCGAGATGGGCCACCAGCGCGACTACTCGGAAGAGGTCGCCGGGCTGGTGGACGAAGAGGTGAAGAAGCTCATCGAGAACGCGCACAACGAGGCCTGGGAGATCCTGGTCGAGAACCGCGACGTGCTCGACAACCTGGTTCTGGAGCTCCTGGAGAAGGAGACCCTGAACAAGGAGCAGATCGCCGAGATCTTCGCCCCGATCGTCAAGCGCCCGGCCCGGCCGGCCTGGACGGGCTCGTCCCGTCGTACGCCGTCCACCCGGCCGCCGGTGCAGTCCCCGAAGGAGCTGGCGCTGACCAATGGCGCCGCCGCCGTCGAGGCCGCTCCGGTCGACGTGGTGAAGCTCCCGCCGCTGCCGGTGGAGCCGCCCGCCGAGGGCTGATCGCGCCAGCACACGGACGGAATGGATGCCGCGCCACCAGGGTTTGTACTCTGGAGGCGCGGCATCCGTGCTGTTCAGCCAAGTCGTCCCCCTAGTTAGCGAGGCCCGCATGATCGACCCGGTGACGCTCGACGGTCCGTCCGCCGTCGGGACCTTCGACCAGAAGCGGGCCGAGAACGCCATCCGCGAGCTGCTCCTCGCGGTGGGCGAGGACCCGGACCGCGAGGGTCTGCTGGAGACCCCGGCCCGGGTCGCCAGGGCGTACAAGGAGATATTCGCGGGCCTCTGGCAGGAGCCGGAGGACGTCCTCACCACCACCTTCGACCTGGGCCACGACGAGATGGTGCTGGTCAAGGACATCGAGCTGACCTCGGTCTGCGAGCACCACCTGGTGCCGTTCCGGGGCGTCGCGCACGTCGGCTACATCCCGTCGGTCAACGGCAAGATCACCGGCCTGTCCAAGCTGGCCCGGTTGGTCGACGTCTACGCCCGCCGCCCGCAGGTGCAGGAGCGGCTCACCAGCCAGGTCGCGGACGCGCTGATGCGGATCCTCGAACCGCGCGGCGCGATCGTCGTGATCGAGTGCGAGCACATGTGCATGTCGATGCGCGGCATCCGCAAGCCCAGCGCCAAGACCATCACCTCCTGCGTGCGGGGCCAGCTGCGCGACCCGGCCACCCGGGCCGAGGCGATGAGCCTGATCATCGGTCGCTAGCGGCCCGGCGGCCCCGCAGCCCCACGGCCCCGTCGGCACCCGCGGCCCCGCCGGCTCAGAGCAGCTGGTGCTCCGCGTGCGGCGGGGCCGGGGTGCCCAGGGCGTTGCGGCGCCGGGGCATCCGCAGGGTCACCATCCGCCGCCAGCCGAACGCCCGGTCGTACAGGTAGAGCACGTGGACGCCCGCCGTCACCACGGCGCGCTGCCAGCGCGGCCACCCGAGGATCCGCGCCATCCGGGCCGTCACGGCGAGCCCGACGTCCCGGTGGGTGCGGATCTCGCCGCGCGCGCTGGTCTCCAGGGTGTGCCGGACGTACGGGCCGTGGCCCTCGGCGACCAGCCGCAGCAGTTCCTCGTGGCAGTAGGCGAGGTGGTTGTCCTCGTCGGCGGAGATCATCCGCATCGCCCGGCCGAGGTCCGGGTCGTCGCCGTACACCTTGACCAGCTGGCGCATCTGCTCGGCCGCGCGCTGCTCGGTCACCCGGCTGTGCGCCAGGTAGGTGATGATCTCCCGCTCGGCCAGCGGCACCTCGCTGTTCAGCCGCTCGTGCGAGAGGCCGACGCCCTGGCGCTCCAGCAGCATGCAGTAGTCGGCCTCGGCGGGGACGTCGATCCTGGGCAGGCCGCGCTTGTGCAGCAGCTGGGTGAAGATCCGGCCGTGCTTGCGCTCGTCGGCGCCGTGCCGGGCGATCTTGGGGGCGAGGACCGGGTCGCGGGTGAGGGCGGTGATCCGCTCGTTCTCCCAGCCGCCCTGGTCCTCGCCGCCGGCTGCGATGCTGCAGAAGAGCTGATAGGCCTCGTCGTTGCGGTAGATCTCGGTGAAGAGCGATCGGGTGCTGAGCATGGGGCCTCCTGCACGGATCAGGTGTCCACCCGGGCCGTTCGGCCGGGCGGTCGCGATACGTTCCCCGTGGTGGCGGCGGACCGGCCCGACCGGCCGGTAACCACTCGTCCGGCGGCCGTCGCCGCCGGTGGTCAGGTCCAGGTGAGCCGGGCGCTCATCCACTCCAGTGCGGCCGGGAGCTCGCGGATCCAGCTGTCGAAGTTGTGGCCGCCGTCGTCCAGGTAGAGCGACTCGACCTTGAACTGCGGATTGGCGGCCGCGACCTGCTGGGCGAGCTCGACGAACTTCACCGTCTCCGGGTAGTCGGTCTCCTTGCGGGTGCTGATCACCAGCAGCGAGAGGTTCGGCGCGGGGAGGTTCTGCAGCCGCCAGCCGAGGTCGCTCTGGTCGGCCAGCGCCTTGTCGCCGCCGAAGAGGTTGCCGCCGGTGAACTGGTCTTCGGCGACCTTGAAGTCGCCGTGCATCCCCACGCCGTTGCCGTAGACGTCCGGGTAGCGCATCGCGAGCCGCATCGCGCAGCTGCCGCCGGTCGAGAAGCCGAGCACGCCCCAGGACGAGGGCGAGCGGCTGACCCGGTACGCCGAGCGCAGCGCCTCGGGCACGTCCTTGGCGAACCAGGACTCGGCGCGCGGGCCGCCGGGGACGTCGACGCACTCGGTGTTGCGCGGCGGGGCGACGCTCGGCCGGGCCATCACGATGATGGTGGGGGCCATCTTGCCGCCCTTGCGCAGCTCCCAGGCGGTCTGCGGGACGGGCAGGTCCTTGAGCAGGTGCATGGTGGTGCCGGGGAAGCCGGCGATGGTCAGCAGCACCGGGAAGCGCACCATGGCGAGGTTCGGGTCGAAGTACTCGGGCGGTAGGTAGACGAACATCTGGTCGGAGAGGCCGGTCTCCTTGCCCGCCACCCGGACCGATTCGACCTTGCCGACCTCCTCCGGGGGGCCCTTGGGCAGATCGGTCACGGTCTCCAGGCCGCCCTCCTCGGTCGGCTGGACCAGCGCGTCGGAGACCGGGGTGCCGCTGTGGTGGCGCTCGCTGCTGGTGAGCGCGAGCTTGGCGCCGCCGGGGCTGAGCAGGTCGTCCCACGAGGTGTAGAAGCCGAACGAGTTGTTGACCGACAGCGCCAGCACCGCGAGCACCGAGACCTGAGTGACGGTCAGCAGACCGATCCGCCCGAGCACCGGGAGCGGGCGCTGCCGGGCCAGCCGGGGCCAGAGCCAGAGGGTGGTGAGCAGGGCCGCCGCGCCGAGCGCGAGCAGCGAGTTCACCAGCGCGTCGCTGGTCAGTTCCATGCCGTCGGCCTTCCGGTGGGAAACTCTCGGTGCAGGCTTCATCGTCTGGCGGTGCGTCAGCCACGGCCATCGCGGCTAGGCTGTCCGGACGTCGGGGCAGGCGGAGTCCGGGGCGATCCGACGCAACCGGTCCCCCGGAACGCGGCGTCCACCGTACGTACCGGGTATGCGGGGGTCCGTCGCGCCACGCGGCGGGAAGGCTCCGGCGCCCACCCCTCGGCTCAACCACAGCGTCCGCCGAACACCGGTTTACCCTCCGTTGCCGGATGTTTGGTGTGCGCATTGCCCGATGAAGGAAATGGCATGAAGGTCCCTCACAACTCCTCCCCCGGAGTGACAGGACTGCAGTCCGCAGCCTCTACGCTGAGCTTCCATGAGCGTTCCCGTGTCCGTTGAGCCGAGCCCCGAGCAGCCGCCCCGCCGCCGCGGCCTGCAGACGCTTCGTACCCAAGCGGCCGCCGTCCCCCGGGCCTGGCTCCCCGGCGCGGTCGGCTACGCCTGTCTGCTGATCGGTCTGGTGGACACCGCCAGCGCGGTGTTCCCCAAGCTCCGGCACACCAAGGTGCACGACTTCGCGGGGCAGCTGCCCGGCGGCACCACGACCCTGGCCGCGGCCGGCACGCTGATGGTCGGCCTGCTGCTGGTGCTGCTCGCCCACGCCCTGCGCCGCCGCAAGCGGCGGGCCTGGCGGGCCGTCTGCGTGCTGCTGCCGGTCGGCGCGGCGCTGCACATCCTGCGCTGGCACCAGATCGGCCCGGCGGTCGTCTCGCTGGTGCTGTTCGCGGTGATGCTGGTGCACCGGCGCGAGTTCTACGCCAAGGCCGACCCCCGGACCCGCTGGCGGGCGGTGGTCAACCTGGTCGTGATGGGGGCGATCAGCGTCGCGCTCGGCCTGCTGGTGGTCTCCACCCGGACCGGGTACGAGATCGGCGACCCGAGCCTGTTCCACCGGCTTGAGCACGTCGGATACGGACTGTTCGGCTTCGAAGGGCCGGTCGACTACAGCTCGGACCGGGTCTCCGACCAGGTCGCCTACCTGCTCGGCGGGCTGGGCCTGATCACCGCCTTCACCACCGCCTACCTGGCGCTGCGGCCGGAGAAGCCCAAGCCGGAGCTGACCGCCGAGGACGAGGAGAAGGTCCGCGCGCTGCTCGACCGGCACGGCGAGCGCGACTCGCTCGGCTACTTCGCGCTGCGCCGGGACAAGAGCGTGCTGTTCTCGCCCTCCGGCAAGGCGGCGATCTCCTACCGGGTGGTCTCCGGCGTGATGCTCGCCTCCGGTGACCCGGTCGGCGACGTCGAGGCCTGGCCGGGCGCGATCAAGGTGTTCATGACCGAGGCCCGCGAGCACGCCTGGGTGCCGGCCGTGATGGGCTGCAGCGAGGTGGGCGGCGAGGTCTGGACCCGCGAGGCGGGGCTGGACGCGCTGGAGCTGGGTGACGAGGCGATCGTCGACACCGGGACGTTCTCGCTCGCCGGCCGGGCGATGCGCAACGTGCGCCAGATGGTCAAGCGGATCGAGCGCAACGGCTACTCCTGCCAGGTGCGGCGGGTCGCCGACCTCACGCCGGACGAGAAGTACCGGATCGCCGACGCCGCCTCCCGCTGGCGCGGCACCGACACCGAGCGCGGCTTCTCGATGGCCCTCGGCCGCTTCGGCGACCCGGGCGACGACGCCTGCGTGGTGGTCACCGCGCACAAGGCGCCGGAGGAGGGCGAGGACGGCGACGACCTGAAGGCCGTGCTGCACTTCGTGCCCTGGGGGCCGGACGGCATCTCGCTGGAGCTGATGCGCCGCGACCGCGCCGCCGACCCCGGTCTGAACGAGCTGCTGATCGTCGCCGCGCTGCAGGCGGTGCCGGCGATGGGCGTGCGCCGGGTCTCGCTCAACTTCGCGATGTTCCGCTCGGCCCTGGCGCGCGGTGAGCGGATCGGCGCCGGCCCGGTGCTGCGGGCCTGGCGCGGGCTGCTGGTGTTCCTGTCGCGCTGGTTCCAGATCGAGTCGCTGTACAAGTTCAACGCCAAGTTCCAGCCCGAGTGGGAGCCGCGGTTCCTGGTCTTCCCGAACACCCGGGACCTGCCCCGGATCGGGTTCGCCGCGATGCAGGCGGAGGCCTTCATCACCCTCGGCATGCCGCGCTTCGGCCGCAAGCCGCAGCGCCAGGGCCCGCTGCCGGCCCCGGGCCGCCCTGAGGTCACCGAGGCCGCGTAGGCCGTCGCCCGCCCCCGGACCCCCGTCGGAGACCCGGCGGGGGTCCGGTCGTCTCCGGGGGAGCGGGGACTTGAACTGATAATGGGGTTATGAGCACTTCGCTGTCCTTCTCGCTGCCGGCCGGACTGCCGCGGCTCGACCGCTGCTCCGTGATGGGCGTGGTCAATGTGACCCCCGACTCCTTCTCGGACGGCGGGATGTGGCACGACCCCGCCCGGGCCATCGCCCACGGCCTGGCGCTCCGGGCCCGCGGCGCGGACCTGGTGGACGTCGGCGGCGAGTCCACCCGCCCCGGCTCGCAGCGGGTGCCCGAGGAGGAGGAGCTGGGCCGGGTGCTGCCGGTGGTGCGCGAGCTGGCCGACTCCGGGGTGGTCGTCTCGGTCGACACCATGCGCGCCTCCGTCGCGGAGCGGGCCGTCGCGGCCGGTGCCCGGATCATCAACGACGTCTCCGGCGGCCTGGCCGACCCCGCGATGGCCCGGGTGGTGGCCGAGACCGGCGTGCCCTTCGTGGTGATGCACTGGCGCGGGCAGTCCGCCGACATGGACAGCCTGGCCGTCTACGGCGACGTGGTCGCGGACGTGGTCGGCGAGCTCACCGCCCGGATGGACGCGCTGCTGGCGGCCGGGGTCAAGGAGGAGCAGCTGATCCTGGACCCGGGCCTGGGCTTCGCCAAGACCGCCGAGCACAACTGGGCCCTGCTCGGCGGGCTCCCGGCGCTCACCGCGCTCGGCCGTCCCGTCCTCGTCGCCGCATCGCGCAAGCGGTTCCTGGGTACGCTGCTCGCCGACCCGGAAACCGGGGAACCGCGCCCGGCCAGGGAGCGCGACGACGCGACCGCCGCGGTGTCGGTGCTGTCGGCCGGGGCCGGGGCCTGGGCGGTGCGGGTGCACGACGTGGCCGGCACGGCGGACGCCGTCCGGGTGGTCGCCGCCTGGCAGCGGGCGGCCCGGCAGGACCCCTCCGGCCCGTCGGCGGGCCGGAGCGGCAGGTGAAACGGGAGGGTCTGTGGCAGGTGACGGCAGGGTGAGCGGCGAGACCGCGGGTCAGCGCGCCCGGGAAGCGGACCGGGAGGCCGTACTGGAGGCCAACCGGGCGCTGTACGAGGCGTTGGAGAACGGCGATCTGGAGGCCGTCGAGGAGGCCTGGCTGGGGGCCGACGAGGCCGACGACAAGGGCGGCGTGGTCTGCGTGCACCCCGGCTGGCCGGTGCTGCGCGGGCGGGCCCAGGTGACCCGCTCCTACATGTTGATCATGGCGAACACGGAGTACATCCAGTTCATCCTGACCGACGTCGAGGCCGAGGTTCAGGGGGATGTGGCCCTTGTCACGTGCACCGAGAACATCCTTTCCGGCGGCGAGGCGGAGGAGGAGGGCGAACTCGGCCCGCTGGTCGGCGGAAAGGTCGTCTCGACCAATCTCTTCCGCCGCACCCCGGCGGGCTGGAAGCTCTGGTCCCACCACGGTTCACCCGTTCTGACCAGCGGGGACGACGAGGACGAGGACTGACCCGGGGGCCGCCGGGGAAATGCCCGCCGGAGGCGGCCCGGGAATTCCCGGACGGCCGCCGAACGTTCACGTCAATCGCCGATCCGGCGTGCGTGGCGTCGGTTCGTGCCGGGTAGGACGGTCAGGCGTTGTCGGCGCTCGCGGGTAGATTCGAAACGCAGTGGCGGCCGTCGTGTCCGCCTCCGCCCTGCCTTCCCCCCGCTTTCCGGGGCAGGGCCCGTCCGAGTGGGAGCAGTGATTCGTTTGCTGGACCGCGTCACCCTGCGGGGCCTGCGTGCCCGGGGTCACCACGGTGTCTTCGAGCGCGAGCGCGTCGAGGGCCAGACCTTCGTGGTGGACCTCGTGCTCCACCTGGACACCCGCCCCGCCGCGTCCGGCGACGACCTCACCCGCACGGCGCACTACGGCGTCGTGGCCGAGGAGGTCACCGCGATCATCGCCGGCGAGCCGGTCGACCTGATCGAGACCCTGGCGCAGCGCATCGCGGACCAGTGCCTGGCGCACGAGGCGGTCGAGGAGGTCGAGGTCACCGTGCACAAGCCCGACGCCCCGATCACCGTGCCGTTCGACGACGTGACCGTGACCATCCACCGGGGCCGCGCATGACCCGCACCGCGTACCCCGTGCCAGCCGCAGAGCCCGTTCCAGTTGTAGGGGAAGCCCGATGAGCACCAGCGACCCGACCGCCTCGCCGAGCACGTTCGACCTGGAGAACCGGGTGGACTCGGCCGACGCCACGCTGCACAGCCAGCGCTGCGCCGTGATCGCCCTCGGCTCCAACCTGGGCAACCGCCTGGACACCCTCCAGGGCGCCGTGGACGCCCTCGCCGACACCCCCGGGCTCAAGATCAAGGCCGTCTCCGGCGTGTACGAGACGGAGGCCCTCGGCGGCCCCGACGAGCAGCCCAACTACTACAACGCGGTGGTGGTGCTGCGCACCACCCTGCCCCCGCGCGACCTGCTGGAGCGCGGCAACGCGATCGAGGACGCCTTCGGCCGGGTCCGCACCGTGCGCTGGGGCCCGCGGACGCTGGACGTCGACATCCTGGCCTACGAGGGCGTCACCAGCGACGACCCGCAGCTGCTGCTGCCGCACCCGCGCTCGCACGAGCGGGCCTTCGTGCTCGCCCCCTGGCTGGACGCCCAGCCGGAGGCCGAGGTGCCCGGCCACGGCCAGGTCGCCGCGCTGCTCCAGGCGCTCGGCGGCGCCGACGCCCAGGGCGTCCGGCGGCGCGAGGACATCGGGCTGACCCTGCCGGAGTAGGCCCCGCCAGCCCGTACGGCCGGGAACTCGGACGAGGTCCCGGCCGTACGAGTAGGTGTCCGCCATCCGCGCGGGTGCCCGCCGGCCCGGGCCCGGTACGGTGGCCTGGCGCCGTCGTACCGTCCGCCCCGCCCCGTCGCCGGGCCGGGGCGCCTCCCAGCCGTCGGCCGGGGGGAGCAGGGCCGGGCCCGGGGGCGGCCGCCCGACACCGCAACCCCGGGAAGGACCACGTCCGAGTGAAGCTGCTTCGCCTCCGTCTGCTGGTCGGCATCACCGCCGCGACCACGGCGCTGTCCTGGGCCGGTGCCAAGCTGTGGGCCTCCCTGGATACCCTGCCCGCGGTGCCGGGTGCGGCTCCGGTGGTGCTGGCCGCGGTGGCGGTGATCCTGCTCGCCACGGCGATCTCGCTGCGCTCCCGGCTGAAGGCCGCGCGCGAGCGCCAGCCCGGGGCGAAGGGCGTCGACCCGCTGGGCGCCGCCCGGGCGGTGGTGCTGGCGCAGGCGAGCGCGCTGGTCTCGTCGGTGGTCACCGGCATCTACGCGGGCGCGGGCATCTACCTGCTCGGCGAACTGGACGTGCAGGCCCGCCAGGACCAGGCCGTCACCGCCGGCTTCGCGGTGCTGGCCGGGGTGGCGGTGATCGCGGCGGCGCTCTGGCTGCAGCACGTGTGCAAGCTGCCGGAGGACCACGACGACCCGAGCGGGCCGGCGGCGACCTCGCACCGCTGAGCGGACCCGCTTCGGTGATCTTGGGTGAGGGCCCGGGTACAAGCGGTAAAGCTTGCGCAGTGTCAAGGGCCAAAGCGGACCCTGGGCTGACACGGCCCCAATTCGCACGCTAGTTTCTTGGCATGTCTCGCGGACGCCACCGTCATTCCTCCGTCCTCGGCCGGATCCTTCCTCCCACCGCCGCCGGCGTGCTCATCGTCGCCGCGGTGGCCGCGCTGCTCTTCAGTCAGGACACCGTCCTGGTCCGCTCGGTGGGCGTCGCCGCCGTGCTGGCCTCGCTCGGGATCGCCGTGCTGCTGCGCCAGCGCGACCGGGCCGCCCGGGCGGCCGCCGAGGTGTCCGTCGCGCAGCGGCTCCGGGCCGAGGAGCGCTTCGAGGAGCAGCTCGCCGAGGCCGAGTACGCGGCGGAGGTCGCCGAGGAGCGGGCCACCCGCTTCGGGCGGCGGCTGACGGCCGAGAAGTCGCGGCTGGCCAAGGCCGAGACGGAGATCGCCAGGCTGCTGCGCGAGCGCGCCGTGGCGGTCGCCGAGCAGGCGCTCAAGGAGGCCGAGGCGGCCCAGCGGGCCCTCGCCGCCGCCCGCCCCAAGTACCCGGCCAGTCCGGCCGCGTTCGTCCGCGCCGCGGCCGTGCTGCGGCAGCTGCAGCGGCAGGCGGCGGCCCGGGACGCCCAGCGTGAGCGCGCGGCCGGTGCGGAGGTCGCGCTGCGGGCCCGCACCGCGCCGGCGACCGTCCCGGCGTCCGCGCCGGTGGCGCCCGCCCGTCCGGTGCCGGCCCCGGTGGCTCCGGCCGTCCCCACGCCGGCCGCGTCGGTGCCCGCGTCGGTGCCCGCGGCGGCCGCCCCGGCAGCCGTCGCTCCGGCGCCCGCGCCGCGGCCCGCGCTGACGGCGACGGTGGGCCAGCTGGGTGGGACGCCCAGCGCTCCCGTGGTGCCGGCCGAGCGGCAGCGCCCGCGCCCGCAGCAGGCCCGTGGGCAGGGCTTCAGCTTCTTCGGCCGCTCGGGAGCGGCCGGCCGTCCGGCGGCCCCGGCGCCGGCCCTGGGCAGCGTCGCCGAGCTGGGCGAGCGCGCCGATCTGGCGGACGTGGTGGGCGACGAGGCGGTGGCCGCGGTCAGGGCCGTGCCGCCGGCCGCCCTCCCGGACCGGGCGCGGCCCTCGGTCGAGCCGGCCGGCCTCGACCCCGAGACCGGGCAGGCCGACGCCGTACCGGCCGACCCGGACCAGGACGCCGAGCCGGAGGGCGTCGAGCCGACCGTGGTGGACCTGACCCCGGACGAGGAGACCGAGCTGCTCCAGCTCCCGGAGCTGCGCGCCTCCCGCTGACCCAGCCCGGGCGGCGCCCGCGCCGCCTCCGCCGCCGCCCCGGCGCGGGGGCCCCCCGGCGCCGGCGGGGGGGGGCGCGCC